>JAOUGZ010000658.1 GCA_029865405.1 Betaproteobacteria bacterium | reverse complement strand
TGGTCGAGCGGGCGGCCGCGACGCGCCCGGCGCTGGTGGAGCGCGCCGATCGCCTGGCCGAGCTTCTGACCTATGTGGTGATCGCGACCGCGGCCCTCGCTTGGGCCGCCTCGGGCAACGTCTGGGTCGCGGTCGCCGTGCTCGTCGCCACCTGCCCGTGCGCGCTCGCGCTCGCCTCGCCGATCGTGCTGACGCGCGCCGGGGCGCAGCTCCTCGCGCGCGGCGCGGCGCTAACGCGCTCGCGCGCGCTTGAGGCGCTGGAGGGCGCCACGGACGTCGTTCTGGACAAGACCGGGACCCTGACGCAGGGCAAGCCGGCCATTGTGCGTGTCGTGCTGCTTGCGGCTGAAGACGAGGAGCGCTGCCGAGCGCTGGCCGCGGCGCTCGAATCGAGCAGTACCCACCCGCTCGCTCGCGCGTTCCGCAAGCCGGGCCATGGGCCCACCGTACACGCGCTGCGCAATGTCGCCGGCCTCGGCGTCGAGGCGCGCATCGACAATCGCCTCGTGCGCATCGGCGCGCGGCGCTTTTGCGCGCAGATCGCGGGCGCGCGCGGCGTGCAGCCGAACGCCCAGGTCTATCTCGCCGAGGAAGGCCGCTGGCTCGCCGCGTTCTTCATCGACGATCCGCTGCGGCCGGAGGCCCCGGCCGTGGTGACGGGGCTGCAGGCGGCCGGCCTGCGCATGCACCTCGTCAGTGGCGACGCCCCGCGCATCGTGGGCGCGCTCGCACGCCGCCTGGGCATCGAATCGTGGGCCGGCGCAGCCACCCCCCAGGACAAGCTCGACTACGTGTCGCGCCTGCAGGCCGAAGGCCGCGCGGTGGCGATGGTGGGCGACGGCCTGAACGACGCGCCGGTGCTCGCGCGCGCCGATGCCTCGGTGGCGATGGGCGCGGGCGCGGACGCGGCGCAGCTGCAGGCCGACCTGGTGCTCACCGCCGACCGGCTCGGCGCGTTGCAGGACGTTCTGGTGATTGCGCGCCGTGCCATGCGGCTCGTGCGCCAGAACCTGGGCTGGGCGCTCGCCTACAATGCCATTGCGCTGCCCGCGGCGGCGCTCGGCTGGATCGGGCCGTGGGAAGCGGCGATCGGCATGTCGGCGAGCTCGTTCATCGTCGTGCTGAACGCGCTGCGGCCCCTGGCGAAGAAGGAAACATGGAAATCCTCTACCTCCTCGTCCCCCTCTCGGTCGCTCTCGTATTCCTGATCGGCTGGGTGTTCTGGCGCGCGCTCGACGGCGGCCAGTTCGACGACCTCGAGCGCCCGGCGCACGACGTGCTGATGGACGACGATAAATAGGGACAGACCTCATTTTTTCGCTATGCGAAATAATGAGGTCTGTCCCCATTTATGCGTGCCATGCGTGTGCATGCGCCGGGAAGGCCCCTGGCGCTCGATGACGTGCCCGTACCGACGCCTGCGCCCGGGCAGGTGCTGGTCAGGGTCCTCGCCTGCGGCGTGTGCCGCACCGACCTGCATGTCGCCGACGGTGACCTGACGGACTGCCGCTATCCGGTGATTCCCGGCCACGAGATCGTCGGCCGGGCGGAGCAGGGCGGCAGGCGTTTCGCCGAGGGTGATCGCGTCGGCATTCCCTGGCTTGGCTGGACCTGCGGTGCCTGCGAGTACTGCACGAGCGGGCGCGAAAACCTCTGCCCGCAGGCGCGCTTCACCGGCTATACGCTCGACGGCGGCTTCGCCGAGTACGCGGTGGCCGACGAGCGCTTCTGCTTCGCGCTGCCCGAGCGCTACGACGACGCCGAAGCCGCGCCGCTCCTGTGCGCGGGCCTGATCGGCTATCGCTCCTACGCGATGGCGGGCGCGGGCAAGCGGATCGGCCTGTACGGCTTCGGCGCCGCCGCGCACGTGCTCGCGCAGGTGGCGCGCGCGCAGGGGCGCGAGGTGTACGCCTTCTCGCGCCCCGGCGATAAAGGCGCCCAAGGCTTCGCCAAGCGGCTCGGCGCGGTCTGGGCGGGAGACTCCGATCAACTCCCGCCCGAGCCGCTCGACGCGGCGATCCTCTTTGCGCCGGTCGGCGCGCTCGTGCCGCAGGCGCTGAAGGCGGTGAAGAAGGGCGGCCGCGTCGTCTGCGGCGGGATCCACATGAGCGACATCCCGCAGTTTCCCTACGCGCTGCTCTGGGGCGAGCGGCGCGTGCAGTCGGTGGCGAACCTCACACGCCGCGATGGCGAGGAGTTCCTCGATCTCGCCGCGCGCGCGCCGATCCGCACCGAGGTGAAGACCTATCCCCTGGAGCGCGCGAACCAGGCGCTGGCGGACCTGCGGGACGGCCGGCTCGAAGGCG
>JAOUGZ010000659.1 GCA_029865405.1 Betaproteobacteria bacterium | reverse complement strand
CATGGTGCAGTACAAGATCGTGCTGCCCGTGAGCGGCCAGTATCCGCGCATCCGGCAGTTCATCGGCGCGGTGCTCGTCGAGGTGCCCTGGATCTCCGTCACGCAGGTGACTCTGCAGCGCGAGCGCGTGGGCCAGGGCAACATCGACGCGCGCCTGGAGTTGACCCTGCACCTGCGCGCAACCGGCGCGATCGAAGCGCGCGACCGCGCCGCGACCGAGCCCTTCCCGGTTGCCCGGGAGGATCGGCGATGAACGCGCGCGCGCTGGCGGCGACCGGCCTCGTCGCGCTGCTCGCGCTGCTCGCGCTGCAGGAGTACGGCGCGGCGGGCGCGGCCGACGAGCGCGCGAGCGGGGACGACGTCGTGCCCGTGGCCGCCATCGCGCCGGGCAGCGCCGCGGCGCCGACCGGTACGCGCACCGCGCAGGCCGATTCCCAGTTCGAGATTCCGCGGCGCAACGCCGGCGCGGGCAAGCGCGACGTGTTCGCCCCGCACAGCTGGGCGCCCCCGCCGCGGCCGGTGGTCAAGCCCAAGCCGGCCCCGGCAGCGCCGCCCCCACCCCCGCCGCCCCCGAGCGCGCCGGCGCTGACGCTCGTCTTCCTCGGGCAGCTGCAAGTGGCGGGCGAAGCGACCGTCTATTACCTCGCGCAGGGCGATCGCGTGCACGCGGTTTCCGTGGGCGACACGATCGACGACGTATACCGCGTGCTCGCCCCCGAGGGACGCGCGCTTGCGCTCCTGTACCTGCCCCTGAACATCAAACAACTGTTGCCGATGAGGCAGTCGCCATCATGACACCACGCATCCCGGGATTGCGGGGCTTCGCCCCGTTGCTGCTCGCGCTGCTGCTCGCCGGCTGCGCCTCGAACAGCGCGCTGCGCGAAGGCCAGTCGCTCATGCAGGCCGGCCAATACGAGGCCGGACTGCAAAAGCTCGGCGAGCTCGCCGCCGCCGCGCCGGGCAAGGCCGCGTACCGTGCCGAATACCTCACGCAGCGCGACGCCGCCGTCGACACCCTGATGCGCGAGGGCGACTCGGCGCGCCATGCCGGACAGCTGGACCAGGCCGCCGCCGCCTTCTCCCGCGCGCAGGCGCTCGGCGCCGAGGCGCAGCGCGTCGGCGCGGCGCTGCAGGCCGTGAGCCGCGACCGCCGCCACCGCGAGCTTCTGCAACAGGCGCAGGCGAGCCTGAAGACGGGCGAGCGCGAGGCGGCCGCCGAGCGGGTGCGCAGCGTCCTGCTGGAGAACCCGCAGCAGCGCGAAGCGCAGAACCTGCAGCGGCGCATCGACGAGGCGCGCCACAAGGAGGGCCTGAGCGCGCCCGTGCTGCGCTCGCGCCTGGTGAAGCCCGTGACGCTGCAGTTCCGCGAGGCGCCGGTGCGCCAGCTGTTCGACGCGCTGTCGCGCTCGACCGGCATCAATTTCATCTTCGACCGCGAGGTGCGCGCGGACCTGCGCAGCACGATCTACGTCAGCAACGTGGCCGTGGAGGACGCCATCGACCTCATCCTGCTGCCGAGCCAGCTGGAGAAGAAGGTACTCTCCGAGAACAGCGTGCTCATCTACCCGAACACGCCGGCCAAGCAGCGCGAGTACCAGGACCTGGCGATCCGCACGTTCTACCTGGCCAACGCCGACGTCAAGCAGACCCTCAGCATGATCAAGACCATGCTGAAGACCAAGGACGTGTTCATCGACGAGAAGCTCAATCTCCTGGTGATGCGCGACACGCCGGAGGCGATACGCCTCGCCGAGAAGCTGATCGCGGCGCAGGACCTGGCGGAGCCCGAGGTGGTGCTCGAGGTCGCGGTGCTGGAGATCTCGCGCACGCGCCTGACCGAGCTCGGCGTCAAGTGGCCGGAAACCCTCAGCCTGAGCGTCGTCGATCCGAGCGGCGCGCCGCCGCTGTTCCTGGACGAACTGCGCAACATCGGCCGCAGCGACATCGCCGTCAGCCCCAACCCCGGCGTCACGTTGAACGCGCGGCGCACGCGCGGCGACAGCAACCTGCTCGCCAACCCGCGCATTCGCGTGAAGAATCGCGAGAAGGCCCGCATCCTGGTCGGCGACCGGCTGCCGGTGATCTCGGCGATCGTCACGCCCTCGACGACGACGGCGATCACCACCGAGACCGTGACCTACCTCGATGTCGGCCTGAAGCTGGAGGTCGAGCCCAGCGTTTTCCTGGACGACGAGGTGGCGATCAAGATCGGGCTGGAAGTCAGCACCGCCAGCAACCGCCGCACGACGCAAAACGGCACCACGGTCTACGACATCGGCACGCGCAACGCGAACACGACGCTGCGG
>JAOUGZ010000123.1 GCA_029865405.1 Betaproteobacteria bacterium | reverse complement strand
TACCTCGACGAGGACTACCTCGTCCTCTCCACCGTGCACTCGGCGAAGGGCCAGGAATGGGAGGCGGTGTACCTGCTGAACGTCACCGACGGCAACTTCCCCAACGAATTCTCCACCGGCAAGGCCGAGAGCATCGAAGAAGAGCGGCGCCTGCTTTACGTCGCCATGACGCGCGCGAAGACGAAGCTCGACCTCATCTCGCCGCTCAAGTACTACGTCACGCAGCAATCGCGGATGGGCGACCGGCACGTCTACGGCGCGAAAAGCCGCTTTCTCAGCAGGGCTGTCATGGCCTGCCTCGAGCCGCTCGCCTGGGGCGAATCGCCGGAGCCGGCGATGCCCTCGGCGCATCCGTCGCCGGTCGACGTCGCCGCGAGACTCCGGGATATGTGGGCGTAGCTCAATGGTGACAGTCACCATTTAGAATCCGGGCATGGAGAAGGCCCAGATCCTGCCCTCGGTGTTCGCGAGCGTCGTGTTCCTCAAGATCCACGACTTCGGCCGCCGCCCGGTGGTGGAGCAGACGCGCCTCAGGGCGCAGCTCGAGGCGGTGGTGGCGGTGGTGCTGCCGCAGCTCGCGGAGAACGCGCGCATCGTGCTCGATGCGGCCGACGGCGTGGTGCTGGTGGTGCTCGACGACCCGCGCACGGCGCTCGCGCTCGCCGAGCGCACGCTCGCCGCGGGTGCGGTGGGCCTGCCGCTCTCGATCGGCATCAACCACGGCGCCGTGAAGCAGTCGGGCAAGGGCAAGAACGAGGGGCTGCTCGGCGACGGCATCGCCGTGGCCGCGGCGATCGCCGAGCTCGCCGGGCCGCAGAAGCTGCTGCTCACCAAGGAATTCCGCCAGGCGCTGGAGGACGCGGCCCCCGGCGCGGAAGCCGCGCTCACCGGCGCCGGCACGCACACCGATTCGAGCCTGCGCGCGCACGAGCTCTTCCGCAGCGACGCGCGCGGCCTCGCGCGCCGCTCGCAGCGCTACCTCGCCGCGACGCTCGTCACGGCGCTCGCCCTCGCCGGCGCGGGCCTCGCGCAGCGCGTCTCGGTCGAGGGCTTCGAGCGCTACACCGCGCGCATGAGCGCGCAGGCGAAGGACGCGGTGCAGCGCCTCACGCGCGCCGAGGCGCCGCGGCCGGCGCCGCCGCCGGTCCCCGCCGCCAAGCCGAGGAGCCGCTAGGTGGCGAAGAAGAAGGACAACCGCATCGGCCGCTACCGGATCCTCGACGAGCTGGGGCGCGGCGCCATGGGCGTCGTCTACCGCGCCGAGGACCCCTCGCTCGATCGCATCGTGGCGCTGAAGACCATCTCGCTCCGGGACGCCGACGAGGACCGCAAGGCCTACGAGAAGCGCTTCCTGCTGGAGGCGAAGGCCGCGGGCAAGCTCACCCACCCCAACATCGTCACCATCTTCGACTACGGCGAGGAGGAGGACACGGCCTACATGGCGATGGAGCTCCTCGAGGGCGAGGACCTGCGCGCGCGCATCCGCCAGGGCGACATCCCGCCGATGGAGGCCGTGGAGATCGCGCTGCAGGTGGCCGACGGCCTGGGCTTCGCGCACGAGTTCGGCGTCGTGCACCGCGACGTCAAGCCCGGCAACATCATGCTGCTCGAGCGCGGCGCGGTGAAGATCATGGACTTCGGCATCGCGCGCATGCGCCACGCCGACTCTTCCAAGACCAGCACCGGCATGGTGCTCGGCACGCCGCGCTACATGTCGCCCGAGCAGATCAGCGGCCAGCCCGTGGACCAGCGCTCGGACATCTTTTCCCTGGGCACGGTGCTCTACGAGATGCTCACGCAGACCTCGCTCTTCGCCGGCCAGGACGTGAACCAGATCGCGCACAACGTCACCAGCGCCGAGCCGGCGCCGCCCTCGCACGTGCACCCGGGACTGCCGCAGATGCTCGACTTCATCGTCGCGCGCGCGCTGAAGAAGGACCCCTCGGTGCGCTACCAGGACGCCTACGAGATGGCCGCGGACCTGAGGGACGTGCTCGCCGAGATGCGCGGGCGCACCCCCGCGCGCGGCCGGGGCGACGACGCGGAGAAGACGCAGACGCTGAAGATCGCGCCGGGCGCGGACAAGCTGCCGGTGGCGCCGGCGGCGAACGCCATCGCGCGCGAGACGCGCCTGCCGCTGTCGCGCGTCTTCGACAGCGACGCGGCGCTCGGCCGGGTGGAGGCTCGCGCGAAGCGCGAGCGCTTCACGCTGCCGCCGCGGCGCGTGGGGATGTTCCGCAGGCTGCTGCAGGACCGCCTGCCGCGGCGCCTGTTCGTCGTGGCGCTGCTCGCCGCCGGCGTGGGCGGGCTGATCGCCTTCGCCTGAGGGCCGCGGCCCTCAGAAATTCCAGCGGTAGCCGAGGTAGTAAAAGCCGCGCCGCGTCTCGTCGCGCGAGCTGGGCCCGACGGTGACGGTGCGCTCCCAGCTGTACTCGGATTCCAGGGCGACGTTGGCGCCGGCCTGGTAGGTGATGCGCAGCGACGGCGTCCAGCGCTCGAGCTCGATTCCCTGGGTGTCCTTCTGCGTGTAGTAGCGCAGCGACGGCTCGAGCGTCCAGGCGCCGAGCGCCGTGAGGTTGTTGTAGGACAGCTGGTAGCCGGTCTGCGTCGGGCCGTCGAGGTAGGTGAGGTTGTAGACGCTCGTGTCGCGCCCCGAGTACAGGTTGGTGCCGATCGCCTGCAAGCTGTAGTTGTAGATGTCGCCGGTGGCGGGCTGCGCAGGGACGATGATGCCGTTCACCTCCACCGAGGGCAGCGCGCCGACCTTCGTCAGGCGCGCATCGGCGCCCATCTGCCACTTCTTGCCCACGGGCGTGGTGAAGCCGACGACCCCCTGCGTCGCCGTCGCCGTGATGTCGAGCGACTGCTGGCGCAGCTGGTCCTCGGTGAACGTCTGCAGCAACGTCTTCAGCGAAGTCGTGCCCTGGCCGAAGATCGCGTTCGTCGTGCTCAGCGTGGGGGCGCGGCGCTTGTCGTAGAGCAGGTTGATGGTGGTGCGCCCCTCGGTCTGGTAGGTCGCCTGCACCATGGTGACGTTCCACTGCTTGTAGCTCGTGTCGTAGTCGAGCACGGAAAACAGCGACGTGCGCGCGCTGAAGTAGCGCGTTTCCGTGCCCACGGCACGCCGGTCGAGCAGCCCGTCGCTCTTTTGCTCGACGTAGTAGAAGTTCCCGCTCCAGGCGTCGGCCAGGTTCTGGTATTCGAGGTTCGCGCTCCAGAAGCTGCGCTCGGCGTCGAGCTGCGGATACTCCACCGGCCTGCCCACCGCCGCGTTCGCGCGCCACTTCTGCGCGAGGCCGTAGCCCGCGACCGCGCCGTCGAAGCGCCCGGGCAGGCCGCCCGAGAGGCCCGATTGCCGGCCGACGCGCGCCGAGACCCCGTTCTGCAGGCTGCGGTAGTCGTAATAGGCCGCGGTGAGGCGGTTGTAGCTCCTCTGGTTCTCGAGGAAGGCCTTGCTGTTGGTGTCGCGGAACACGAAGCGCGAGTCGGCCTCCGCGCTCCGGTTGCGCACCGACAGGTCGGCGTTCGTGACCAGCGTCGACTGGTCCACGCCGGAAAAGGTCGAGCGATCCGGCGTGGTGGGCGTATCGAACGCCGTTTCGATCTTGGTGCGCCCGCCGTAGTAGTACTGCGAGAGCGCGCCGGTCACCGTGCGCTCGGGGGCGCGCGCGGCGCGCGCGGGCGCCTGCGCCACCGGCAGCGCGGCCAGCGCCGCGAGGCGATCGCGCACGCGCGCCGCGCCCGCGCCCTCGGGGTAGAGCTTCAGGTACAGCTCGTATTCGGCGCGCGCTTTCGCCACTTCGCCCGCGCGCTCGCGCGCGAAGCCCATGAGCTCCTGCGCGTCGCGCGACAGGCTGTTCGGCGGCAGCATGAGCAGCTTGTTCAGGCTGTCTATCGCGGGGGCGTCGTTGCCCGCTTCGAGCGCCGCGCGCGCGCTCGAGAGCAGTTCGGCCGCGCTCGCTTCGATCTCGGCGGACGCGATCGGCGCGGCCGGCACGCTCGGGCGGGGCAGCGCCGGCACGGCCGGCACGGGCGTGGGCTTGGGCGCGGCGGCAAGCGCGGGCTCCGGCTTGGGCTTGGGCGCCGCGGCGATCGTCGGTCCGGGCGCGCCCAGGTCCACGACCTCGGCGCGCGGGAAGCGCTGCAGCAGGCGCCGGCGCGCCGCGCTCGCGGCCTCGGCGCTCGGGAAATAGCCCAGCACCAGGTCGTACTCCCTGCGGCCGTTGCGCTGCGCTTCGGAGATCTGCACTTCGTAGTTCGAGAACTCCCCCGGCACCGGGCTCGCGCGCTGCATTTCCTCGCGCGAAAGGAACGTCGCCAGGCGGATCAGGAAGCGGAATTGCGCCAGTTCCGTCGGCGCGGCAGGCGTCGGCACGGCAGGAGCAGGGGCGGCGGGCACAGGCGCGACGGCCGGCGGCGCCGGGCGCGCGACGGGCGCGGGCGGCAGCGGCGCGGGCGCGGGCCGCGCCACCGGCGCCGCTGGCGGCTCGCCCGCGGGCGCGAGCCTCGCGGCGGCGCCCGCGACGACGAAGTCGATGGCGTGATCGTCGGCCGGACGCACGCGCAGCTTGAGGGGGCTGCTCAGGCGCAGCGTCAGCTTGCGCGTCTGCGAGCGCGGCTGCTGCGGGTAGACCACCTCGACGCCCGGGAACGACGCGGCGGGCGGCACCCGGCGCGCTTCCGTGGAGGGCGTCGGCTCAGCCGTCAGCGGCCGGAAGTAGAGCTCGACGAGCGCATCGCCGAAGACTTCGTGCCGCAGGTACTGCACGGGCCCGGAAAACGTGATGCGGATCACCGCATCGTTGCGGTCCGGGAAGACCGCGAGCTCGTCGAGCACTTCCGCGCGCGCCGCGCTCGGCAGCAGCGCGGCGGGAAGCAGACACAGGAGAAGCGCGGTTTTCCCGGTTAGTGCTCGCCAGCGCATCCGGTCGATTCTTTGGTCTTGTTCGACATCGGATCAGAAGCCGCCAGCGGTGGACCGGTGTTCTCCGGATCTGGATCTCGAGATCGTGGTGAAAGTGCTGTTGGTGTAGGTATGGCAGCTGCCCGCGCAATTCTTCAGCTCGGCCACCGTGTACAGGATCTGCGGGGAGTCCACCTTCTTGTGCGCGCTCGCCTTGTAGCGCGAAGCGTGGCAACCCGCGCAGTCCGGCTTGTACGCGGCGAACGTCCAGGTGGCCGCCTCGGTGTTCGACGAGTGGCAGCTCCGGCAGGTCACCCCCGAATTGTGCGGCTTGTAGAAGGGCGACAGATGCGTGTACGTGCGCGGCGGCAGCCAGGCGGTGGTCGTGTGGCAGGCGTCGCAGGACCTGCTGGTCTGCATGTGCGTCGTCGACTTGACGGTGCCGGCGTGGCAACTCAGGCAGGTGCCGGCGGCCACGCCCGTGTGGCTGAACGTTGCCGGGAGCCACGCGGTGGTGCGGTGGCACGCGTCGCAGGAGACGCTCGTCATTACGTGGGTCGAGGGCTTGGGCGTGCCGGCGTGGCACGTGAGGCAGCTGCCGACCGCGACGCCGACGTGGCTGAAGGTGGCCGGGAGCCACGCGGTGGTGCGGTGGCACGCGTCGCAGGAGGCGCTCGTCACCACGTGGGTCGAGGGCTTGGGCGTGCCGGCGTGGCAGGTGAGGCAGGTGCCGGCGGCGATGCCGACATGGCTCATGGTCGCCGGGAGCCACGCGGTGGTGCGGTGGCACGCGTCGCAGGAGGCGCTCGTCACCACGTGCGTCGAGGGCTTGGGTGTCCTCGCGTGGCAGCTCAGGCAGGTGCCGGCGGCGACGCCGACGTGGCTGAAGGTCGCCGGCAGCCACGCGGTGGTGCGGTGGCACGCGTCGCAGGAGGCGCTCGTCACCACGTGGGTCGAGGGCTTGGGCGTGCCGGCGTGGCATGTGAGGCAGCTGCCGACCGCGACGCCGGCGTGGCTGAAAGTCGCCGGCAGCCAGGCGGTGGTGCGGTGGCAGGAGTCGCAGGAGGCGCTCGTCACCACGTGATTGGCGGGCTTAACCGTCCTGGCGTGGCACGTGAGGCAGGTGCCGGCGGCGATGCCGGCGTGGTTCATGGTCGCCGGCAGCCAGGCGGTGGTGCGGTGGCAGCTGTCGCACGAGGCGCTGGACTGCACGTGCGTCGAGGGTTTCGCGGTGCTGGCGTGGCACGTGAGGCAGGTGCCGGCCTGCACGCTGGCGTGGTTCATGCTCGCCGGCAGCCACGCGGTGGTGCGATGGCACGTGTCGCACGAGGCGCTCGTCACTACGTGGGTCGAGGGCTTGGCTGTCCTCGCGTGGCAGCTCAGGCAGGTGCCGGCGGCGATGCCGGCGTGGTTCATCGTCGCGGGCAGCCACGCCGTGGTGCGGTGGCAGCTGTCGCACGAGGCGCTGGACTGCACGTGCGTCGAGGGTTTCGCGGTACTGGCGTGGCAGCTCAGGCAGCCGCCAGCCTGCACGTTGGCGTGGTTCATGCTCGCCGGCAGCCACGCGGTGGTGCGATGGCAAGAGTCGCAGGAGGCGCTCGTCACCACGTGGGTCGAGGGCTTGGCCGTCTTGGCGTGGCAGCTCGCGCAGGTGCCGGCGGCGACGCCGGCGTGGCTGAAAGTCGCCGGCAGCCACGCGGTGGTGCGGTGGCAAGAGTCGCAGGAGGCGCTGCTCACCACGTGATTGGTGGGCTTGGCGGTCTTGGCGTGGCAGCTCAGGCAGGTGCCGGAGGCGACGTTGGCGTGATTGAAGAACGCCGGCGTATAGGACGTCGTGCGATGACAGGCGTCGCAGGAGGCGGTCGTGACGACGTGCCCGGCCGGCTTGCCCGGCGCCTGCCGGTTGTTGTGGCAGCTCGCGCAGGTGCCGGGACGCACCCCGGCGTGGTTGAAGCGCGCGCCGGCGAAGGCCACGGTGTTGTGACAGGCGTCGCAGGACTGCGTCACCGGAATGTGCGTCGCCGGCATGGCGACGGCCGAGAAGCGGCTGTTCGTGGTGTGGCACGAAGCGCAGCTTCGCGGCGTGCCCCTGAAGACGCCACGCACGTGGCACGACTCGCAACGCGCGGCCTGGTGCGCACCGGTGAGCGGGAAGCCGGTGCCGAGGTGATCGAACGCGCTCGAGCCCTGCGCATGCGCGGGACTCGCGGCGAGCAGCGCAACGCACGCCATCACCAGGGAAATTGCGCAGTACAGGGTCGTTCTCATGGCATTACTCCCGGCGGGTGGCCAGCAGGTCGGCCATCCCGCGCACGCCAAGCTTCTGGCGAATATGCTTGAACGATGAGCTCACGTGGCATTTCTCGCACTGGTTGCCGTAGGCGCCGTCGTGCACGTCCTCGCCGGCGTGGCAACTGATGCAGCTCGTGGGCAGCGTGGCCTTCTGCTGCACCGGCTGGCGGTGGCAGGCGTAGCAGCTGATCTTGAGGTGCGCGCCATCCAGGGGGTACTTGGTCTGGCGATCGTGGTTGAAGTCCCAGCTCTTCCATGAGCGCGC
>JAOUGZ010000657.1 GCA_029865405.1 Betaproteobacteria bacterium | reverse complement strand
GCTTCTTCTCGGCGCTCGGCGATCTGGTGGTCACCGGCCCGACGCGTACCAACGTCAACGATTACCGCGCTATCCTGCTGGCGTCGACCCCATGAACCGGCTTGCACGAATATTCCGCCGCGGGGACGCAGCGGCCGACACAGAGCAAGTCGCGCTCAAGGAATTCCTGCTCCTGGGCGCCGTCGCGCTGCTGGTCGTCGGCCTCGCGTTCTGGGCCGCTTCGCGCTTCGTGCGGCCGGCGCCGCCGGACGACTTTGTCATCGCTACGGGCTCGGAAAGCGGCGCCTACCACCTCTTTGGCGGGCGCTACCAGGAGCTTCTGGCCAATGACAAGATCCGGGTCGAGCTCGCGCCGTCGACCGGCTCGGTGGAGAACCTGCAACGGCTGACAGCAAAGACCGGCGTCGCCGTCGCTTTCGTCCAGGGCGGCGTCGGCAACGCGGCGGAGCAGCCTGGCCTTGTGACGCTGGCCGCGCTCTATTACGAGCCCCTGTGGATCTTCTATCGCGGCAATGCGGAACTGTCACTGCTCAATCAGCTCGCGGGCAAGCGTCTCGCCATCGGCCCTGAAGGCAGCGGCACGCGCGCGCTTGCACTGACGGTGCTCGGTGCCGCCGGCGCCGCCCGGGATCCCGGCGCGCTGTTGCCGCTTTCAGGCACCGATGCCGCCGATGCACTGGTCGCCGGGAAAGTGGATGCGGCGCTGTTCGTCGCCGGCCCCGACGCCCCGGTGGTACAGCGGCTGCTGCGCGCTCCGGGCGTGCGTCTCATGAGCATGGCGCAGGCCGATGCCCTGTCGAGGCGCTTCGCGTACCTCGCCACGGTGAGCCTGCCGCAGGGCGTGATCGATCTTGCGACTGACATACCGCCGCGCGACGTAACCCTGGTCGCGACCACGGCCTACCTGGTCGCACGCGAACAGTTCCATCCGGCACTGGTCTCGGTGCTGCTGCAGGCGGCGCAGCGCGTGCACCGCACCGGCGGCGTGTTCCAGCGCAACGGCGAATTCCCGGCCGCGCGCGACGGCGATTTCCCGCTGTCGGAGGATGCGCAGCGCTTCTTCCGCTCGGGGCCGCCGTTCCTGCAGCGCTACATGCCATTCTGGGTCGCCAATCTCCTGGAGCGGCTGCTGGTGCTGCTGGTGCCGCTCATCGCCGTGATGATCCCGGTGATGCGCATCTTCCCCGGGGTCTACAACTGGCGCGTGCGGCTGCGCGTCTTCCGCTGGTACCGGCAGCTGCGCGCGGTCGAGCTCGCTTCGGCCGAAAATCCGCCGCCCGAACGCGTCGCGGCGCTGCTGGCGCAGCTCGACGAAATCCAGGACGGGGTGAACCGCACGCGCGTCCCGCTGACGTATTCGGACTACGCCTACAACCTGAAGCTGCACATCGATCTGGTGCGCTCGCGCCTGCAGCGCACCGCACGATAGCAAGATAGCGCCGGTTCCGTTTCGCGCGGCGCGGTTTGCGCCGCTCACGACCTGACGATTCAACACAAGTGATTCGGACGCGGGCAGCGTGCGGTCGCAATTCTCGTGTCTGGCACGCGCGAATTGACCCGTCCTGACAAGACCCGCGGCGCGTCCGTGACCGCTGTCATTTTCGGCAAGAATGAGGCGCGGAGGCCAACTATCGCATGCGCTGGATTCGGCTCCCGTCCGATCATTGCGCCGGGACTCCATCCAGGAACAATGAAACAAGACGGTCAATCGGCCAGCGAGAAGAGCGGCGGCACGGAAGTGCTCGACGCGGCAGTGCTGCGGGAAAGGGCACGCCTGTTCTTCGAGGGTCAGGCGTACGGCGCGATTACCGGCGGCCTGTGCGGGACGCTGTACTGGGCGATTCTGCGGGACAGCTACGACCAAGCGCGGCTGTTGCTCTGGCTCTCGCTGCTGCTGGGCATCGTCGCTTTGCGGGTCGGACTGAGCGTTTGCGTGAGGCTGGTCCGACTCGAGCGGCTAAGAACGCGTGTCTGGCTGGCGACTGCGACCTTCTTGGCGCTCCTGAACGGCGTTGCATGGGGCATCGGGGCGTGCTGGTTTCCGCCGGGCGGGGCGGGTCTTGAAACCACCGTGATGCAGGTACTGCTTCTCGCCGGCGTTCCGGCGGGCGCCCTCGCTTCGCTGGCGGCTTACTGGCCGGCGTTCTTCCTCTACTCGGGCAGCGGACTGATGCTGTACGCGGGTGACCTGCTCTCCCACTCACCGCAGATGACGCGAAGCGAGGTACTGGCCGCAGCCGTACTGGCGTACCTGTCGCTCATGCTGGTGATTGCCTGGGGTTACCAGCGCACCATCATCCAGTCGCTTTACCTGCGCT
>JAOUGZ010000656.1 GCA_029865405.1 Betaproteobacteria bacterium | reverse complement strand
CTCGAGCGAGAGCTTGACGCGCTGCGCCTCGCCGCCCGAGAGCGTGGTCGCCGCCTGGCCGAGCTGCACGTAGCCCAGGCCGACGTCGAGCAGGGTCTGCAGCTTCCTCGCGAGCGCCGGCACGGCGCCGAAGAACGCGTGCGCCTCGCGCACCGTGAGCTGCAGCACGTCGTGGATGGTCTTCGTCTTGTAGCGGATCTCGAGCGTCTCGCGGTTGTAGCGCGTGCCGTGGCACACGTCGCAGGCGACGTAGATGTCGGGCAGGAAGTGCATCTCCACCTTGATCAGGCCGTCGCCCTGGCAGGCTTCGCAGCGTCCGCCTTTCACGTTGAAGGAAAAGCGGCCCGCGTCGTAGCCGCGCGCGCGCGCCTCCGGCACCCCCGCGTAGAGCTCGCGGATGGGCGCGAACAGGCCGGTGTAGGTAGCGGGGTTGGAGCGCGGCGTGCGCCCGATCGGGCTCTGGTCCACGCTCACAACCTTGTCGACGTGCTCCAGGCCGGACACTGCCTCGTGCGCCGCGGGCTCGTCGGCGCTGCCGTAGAGCTGGCGCGCGAGCACGCGGTACAGCGTGTCGTTCACCAGCGTGGACTTGCCCGAGCCGGACACGCCGGTCACGCACACCAGCAGCCCGACGGGCAGCTCGAGCGTGACCTGCTTGAGGTTATTGCCGCTCGCGCCGCAGATGCGCAGCAGTTTCTGGGCACTGCGCCGATGCCGTTGCCGCGGCACCTCGATGTGCATCCGGTGCGACAGGTATTGACCGGTGAGCGACTGCTCACTTTCAAGAATCACCTCGGGTGGACCTTCGGCGACAACCCTGCCGCCGGCCTCGCCGGCGCCGGGGCCCATGTCCACCACGTGGTCCGCGGCCAGTATCGCCTCGGCGTCGTGCTCCACCACGATCACCGAGTTGCCGAGATCGCGCAGGTGCTTGAGCGTCTCGATGAGGCGCGCGTTGTCGCGCTGGTGCAGGCCGATCGAAGGCTCGTCGAGCACGTACAGCACGCCCGTCAGGCCCGAGCCGATCTGGCTGGCGAGGCGGATGCGCTGCGCCTCGCCGCCCGAGAGCGTCTGCGCCGCGCGCTCGAGGGTGAGGTAGTCCAGGCCGACGTTGACGAGAAAGCCGAGCCGGCCGGCGATCTCCGTCACGATCTTGTCGGCCACCGCGGCGCGCGCGCCCGGCAGCGTCAGCGCGCGAAAGTGCGCCAGCAGCTGGCGCAGGGGCCAGCCCGAAAGCTCGTGCAGGGTGGTGCCGGCAACGCGCACGTGGCGCGCCTCGCGCCGCAACCGCGTGCCGGCGCACTCCGGGCAGGTGCGCGTGTTGCGGTACTTCGCCAGCTCCTCGCGCACCGCGCTCGAATCGGTCTCGCGGTAGCGGCGCTCGAGATTGGGCAGCACGCCCTCGAAGGCGTGTTCCTTCGTCGTGCTGCGCCCGCGCTCGCCCGGGTAGCGAAAGGCGATGCGCTCCGCGCCGGACCCGTACAGCACGGTCCGCTGCACCTCGTCGGCGAGCGCCTCCCAGGGCGTCTCGATGTCGAAGCCGTAGTGCGCGGCGAGCGAGACGAGCAGCGTGTAATAGAAATGGTTGCGCCGGTCCCAGCCGCGGATCGCGCCGCCCGCGAGGCTGAGGTTGGGGTGCGCGACCACGCGCTTCGGATCGAAGAACTCGACCGCGCCCAGGCCGTCGCAGTGCGGGCAGGCGCCCGCCGGATTGTTGAAGGAAAACAGGCGTGGCTCCAGCTCGGCGAGCGCGTAACTGCAGGCCGGGCAGGCGAATTTCGCCGAGAACAGGTGCTCGCGGGCCGAGTCCGTCTCCACGGCGATGGCACGCCCGTCGGCGTGACGCAATGCCGTCTCGAACGATTCCGCGAGGCGCTGTTTCGTCTCCGGCCGCACGGTGATGCGGTCCACCACGATGTCGACCGTATGCTTAACGTTCTTCGCCAGCCGCGGCGCCGCGTCGAGCTCGTGCACCTTGCCGTCGACGCGCACGCGCGTGAAGCCCTGCGCGCGCAGCTCGTCGAGCAGGTCGGCCTGCTCGCCGCGGCGTCCCGCCACCACCGGCGCGAGCACCATGAGGCGCGTGTCGGCAGGCAGCGCCAGCACGTGGTCCACCATCTGGCCGACCGACTGCGCCTGCAGCGCGAGCCCGTGATCGGGGCAGTACGGCGTGCCGACGCGCGCAAACAGCAGCCGCAGGTAGTCGTGGATCTCGGTCACCGTGCCGACCGTCGAGCGCGGATTGTGGCTGCCCGATTTCTGCTCGATGGCGATCGCCGGCGACAGGCCCTCGATCAGGTCGACGTCGGGCTTTTCCAT
>JAOUGZ010000122.1 GCA_029865405.1 Betaproteobacteria bacterium | reverse complement strand
TCGCGGACGGCGCGCGCGTCGCGCAGACGGCCTGCGCCCGGTGCCACGGCGCGAATGGCATCAGCACCACCAAGGGCGTGCCGCACCTCGCCGGCCAGCGCGCGGCGTACATCGACCTGCAGCTGCGCGCCTACCGCCACAGCGCCCGCGTGCAGGGCGCCATGACCGGCGTCGTGCGCTATCTGAGCGATGACGCGCTGGTCAAGGTGGCCGCCTACTATGCGAGCCTCGATCCGCCGCGGCCTGCGCCGGCGCCCGCCAAGGCCGCGCCGAAGGCGGCCGATCCGCTGCAGGCCGGAAAGGCCGCGGCTGCCGGCTGCGGCGGCTGCCACGGCGAGTCCGGCGTCAGCGTGATCCCGGGCATGCCGAGCCTGGTCGGTCTGGACCCGAAATACTTCGTCACCGCAATGAACGCCTACAAGAGCGGCACGCGCAAGCACGACCTGATGACATCGCTCGCTGGAACGATGAGCGCCGAGACGATGAGCAATGTAGCGCTCTATTACGCGTTGCAAAAGCCCGCCAAGGCTCAGACCCCGGCCCCCGGCGACGCGGCCGCCGGCAAAGCCGCCGCGGCTGCCTGCTCGGCCTGCCACGGCGACGCGGGCGTGAGCGGCAATCCCCTCACGCCCAGCGTCGCCGGCCAGGACGCGGAGTACTTCGTCGCCACGCTAAGCGCGTACAAGGACGGCTCGCGCAAGGACGATTCCATGAACGGCCCGGCGGCGGCGCTCGACGAAAAAGCCATGCGCGACCTCGCCGCGTATTACGCGGCGCTGCAGCCGCAGGCGCCGAACGTGCGCCGCCCGCTCACCGCCGCCGAGTGGACCGAGCGCTGCGACCGCTGCCACGGCGCCAATGGCAATAGCACCGACCCGCTCATGCCGCGCCTGTCGGCGCAGCGCGTCGATTGGCTCGAGCAGGTGCTCGAGAGCTATCGCACCGGCGCGCGCAAGAGCACGGCGATGGCCGCCATGTCGGCGTTGATGAGCGAACGCGACGTCAAGGACCTTGCGGCGCACTACTCGCGCCAGACCGCCCGCGCGGTCGTCTACCTGGTGCTGCCGCCCGCGGAGAAGAAAAGTGGCAAGTGAGCAAGGACACCCGCATGGATGACGCACCGCTGCACCGGCTGTATCGCCATTATTCCGAGCTGCCATACAGCTTGAGGGTGCTGTACACGGCGACCCTGCTGGTCCTCGGCACCGCCTACCTGTTTGCCATGATCTACCTGTTCCACTCCTACTCGGGAAAGGACGGCAATCCACGCTCGGTGTCCTACGAGGACATCGTCATCGCCTACAGCGGCAGCGGCAAGGGCTCGCGCCTGGAAGCGGCGCTGCGCGGCTCCATGTCGGCCATGCTGCCGCGCGACGAGCTCACGTCGCTCGTCTCATGGGTGCAGGAGGGCGGTGAGCGCGCCAGGTACGAAAAAGAGATCAAGCCGGTGTTCGACGGGCGCTGCATGACCTGCCACGACGGCAGCAACCCGCACCTGGTGAACCTGAACGGCTACGACAACGTCCTCAAGGTCACCGAGCGCGACACCGGCGCCGGCATCTTCACGCTGGTGCGGGTCTCGCACATCCACTTTTTCGGGCTCGCCTTCGTGTTCTTCATCCTGGGAACCATCTTCAGCCACGCCTACGTGCGGCCGGTGTGGTTCAAGTGCACCGTGGTCGCGCTGCCGTTCATTTCCCTGACGCTGGATATCGGCTCCTGGTACTTCACCAAGCTCTACCATCCGTTCGCGTGGGTGGTGATGATAGGCGGCGCCCTCATGGGACTGTCTTTCGCCTTCATGTGGGTAGTGTCCATGTACCAGATGTGGTTCACGCGCCCGCCCAAGGTCGTCGTGTACCGGGATGGAGGCGCAAACACCGATGTCGGCTGACCTATTGAACTCGAGGCTCGCATGAAACGGCTTACGCTCGTAATCACATTGTCGGCGGCGCTCCTCGGCTGTCCGGCCCAGGACCAAGGACCGGCCAAGGCAGCTTTCGCGCCACTTTCGGCATCGGAGCTGGCGGCTGGCAGGGCCATCGCCGAGCGCGACTGCAAGGGCTGCCACGGCGTCGACGGCCGCGGGGCCGCGCCCGGGATTCCGCATGTCGCGGCGCAGCGTGGCCGCTATCTGGTTGCGGCGCTGGAGGAGTACAGGGGGGGCAAGCGCACGCATGCTGCGTTGCGCGAGATCGCCACGCACCTGAGCGCGGCCGACGCGCGCAACGTCGCCGGGTTCTACGCGTCGTTGCCACCGCTGCAGTCCGCGTCGCCGGCGGCGCAGGGCGCGTACGCCTCGCCCTACGAGCAGGGCAAGAAGGTCGCGGCGGCCTGCGCGAAGTGCCACGGCGAAGACGGCAACAGCACCGCGCCCGGCATTCCCAGCCTCGCCGGGCAGCAGCCGCAGTACCTCGTCGTGGCGATCCAGGAATACCTGCTGAATGAGCGCAAGGCGGCGCCGATGCACGCGCTCCTGCCCCGGCTCGGGAAGCTGGACACGGAAACCCTGGCGCTGTACTTCGCGTCGCAGGTACCCGCACCGCGCGGCGCGCCCCCGTTCGGGGACCCCGCGGCCGGAGAACCTCTGAGCGCCGTTTGCGGCGGTTGCCACGGTGGGCACGGCGTAAGCACCGACAGCGCCACGCCGAGCCTCGCGGCGCAGGACGCGCGCTACCTGGTGGACGCGATCAAGGCGTATCGCACGACGCGCAAGCGGGAGAACATGCGTCTGTACGTGACCGGGCTGAGCGACAAGGACATCGAGAACATCGCCGCCTTCTACGCCGTGCAGAAATCCAGGGCGGCTGAAAAAGGGCAGACGCTGGTCAAGGACCTCACCGACCGGTGCGAACGCTGCCATGCCGCCGATGTGGACATCCCCGGCATGGTGGTTCCCAAGATCCACGGCCAGGACCGGGACTACCTGGTGATGGCGCTACGCGCGTACCGCGACGACCGGCGCGAGAGCTCGATGATGCACAAGATGAGCCTGCCCTACAGCGATTCGATCATCGAAAGCCTCGCCACCGCCTACGCCAGCCAGCCGGCGAGATAGACGGGCGCTCGCGCGCCGCGCGCTCAGTACGTGCGGTGCTCGAATTTCACTGCGACCGGATCCGGCTTGCCCGGCCTGCGGATGATCGCGGTGATGCGGTAGTGGGCGTTCCAGCGTAACCGGAAGTAATCGCCGTAGCTCGGTACGTCGTTGATGGCGTACGGTTCGAGTGTCTTCGTGACGCCCGACAGGCCCACCTGCTCGACACGCATCACAACCTGGGCGTCGGCGATCGGCGCCCTGCTCCTCGCGTCGCGCAGCGACACGTTGAAGTGGTAATAGCCCGCGCCGTCCGGCACACCGCCATGCAGCGCGCGTTCCGCGGAACCCTCCGGGAGCAGGCGCAGCGTATCCGCCGGCACGATGCCCAGATCCACTTCCATGCCGCCGGCGATCTTGTAGCGCGGGCGCGCCGCGAGCGCCGCCACCGGAGCGCCCTTGGGCGCGACCGCGCCCGGGTTGAACATGTAGAGCACTGCATTGCGCACCTCGGCGTCGGTCAGGTCGGCCCGGTCGCCGCGCGGCGGCATGCCGCCATGCCCGTGAATCGCCGCCCGCACCGCGCCGTCCAGGCCGCCCTTGAGCCGCGGCGCCCATGCCGCGACATCGCCGATCTTCGGCGCGCCGCCGACGCCTTCGCGGTGGCATTTCGAGCACTGCGCCTCGACGATCTGCGCGCCGCTGCGCTCGCCCGCCAGGTCCAATTCGCTCGCCGGCTCGACCCAGCGACCACCCGAGCGATTGACCATGGTGGTCACCGCGCGCGCGATCTCGAGATCGGTGAGCGCCAGATTGCCGCCGTGCGCCGGCATGCCGCGGATACCGTCGAGCGCATGCCGCGTCAAGCTGGTGAGGCCCTGCGCGGCGCGTTTCTTCCACGCCTCGTCATCGCCGATTTTCGGCGCACCGTTCACGCCTTCGCCATGGCAGCCGGCGCAGGTTGCCGCGACGATCTGCTTGCCGCTGCGCTGGGCCTCGGCCGCCTGCGGCGCGATGCAGGCAGCCGCCGCGAGCAGCGTGCCCCACAGCAGTCCGCGATTCAGTCGCATGTCGCGGCTCCTCGGCCTATTTTGTGGCGAGCACGTGGCGCACAGCCGCCTGCAGCTCGGCGTCCGACGCCTTAATCTTCATGTGCCCCTTGCCTTCCTTCAGCTTGGCCACCAGCTCGCCTTCGGCGCCCGCGTTGCCCTTGTACTTGGCAGCCACGTCCTTGTAGGAGGGCCCGACCTTCTTCTTTTCCACGTCGTGGCAATTCAGGCATCCCTTGGCCTTCAGCACGTCCGCCCCGGACTGCGCCTGGGCTGCCCCCGCCGCGAGCACGCCCGCAGCCGCCACGACAACAAGTATGGATTTCATCGCACTCTCCCGCGTGGATTAAAAACACAATGATAGCGCACCGCGAACGCGCAGCCCCGCAGGCCGAAAAATGCCGGGGCCTGTCGCGAATCGGCGACTAGATCGGATCGAGTCCCTGCGTCGTGAGCATGAGTCGGTGATGCGCCGCCTTGCGCAGCGCGTGCGCCACCTGGTGGCCCTCGAGCAGGCCGGCGAGCTTGCGCGGGCCGCATTCGTCCAGCACGGCGCGGCTCACTTTCAGCAGGTGGACCGGCTCGCGCGGCTTCTTCAGCAGAAAGCAGTGCGCCCCCCGGTCGCCGTCCCAGCGCTCGGCGAGCGCCCAGTCCGGAAAGACCTGATGCAGGTACTTGCGTACCGCCTCGAGACGCTCCTCCGCGATCCTCGCCATGCCTCCCCCCGGTGGCAATCTTCGGGCGCTGGAAATGTAACCCGAAAATTCCGCGCGCGGTGCGCGTTCCTGCTATCTGGGAAAGTGGGCTTAGTTCAGGTCCAGCGCGCGCTGCTTGAGCGCGGCCAGCGGCACGTACTCGAGGACGCTTTCATGCGTAGCCTCGAGTACTACTTGCGGCGCCGCCCCCGCCCGCCACGCCTCGATCCAGCGCAGCACGTGCAGGCACCACCGGTCGCCCGCCTTCAGGCCACGAAAGCGCAGCTCCGGGCGCGGGGTCACCAGGTCGTTGCCCTTCGCCACGCTGAATTCGAGGAATTCCTGTGTCGTCCTGACGCAGACCAGATGCGCCACGCCATCAGCGCCATGAGTGGCGCAGCTGCCGTCGCGGAAGTAGCCGGTGAGCGGCGCGTAGCTGCAGGCCATCAGCTCGCCGCCGAGCACGTTTCTTTCGCTGCTCATGCCGCAATTGTCGCCCAGACGGGTCGCACCATCATCGCGCACCGGGTTTGATGCAAGTCAAATTCCATTCGCCGCCCTGGGCGACACTTGTTGCGCTGCAATAAGGAGCCTCGAGGTGCTGGTGGAGACGACGAATAACTTCGCGCGGCACGTCCGCATTGTGGAAGGCGTGGTCGAAAACATGCCCATGCTCCAGGATGCCACTCGGAGCGAGCGCTCGGAGGTCGCCGCGCACGCCCGGTTGCGCACGCTGCAGCGCGGCGCCATAGCCTGCCGCTGCGGCGAGCCCATGCCCGGCATCCTCGTGGTGGCCTTCGGCCTGCTCAAGCTGGCCCTGCCGCGTCCCGAGAGCGAAGAGCGGGTGCTGCGGTTCGTGGGCGCGAACGAGACCTTTGGCGAGGCGCCGGCGCTTCTCGACCGGCCGGCGCCGTTCGATGCCGCGGCGTTGAGCGACTCGATGCTGGTGGTGATCCCGCGCGCGCCGGTGCTGCGCCTGCTCGAGCATCATCCGGTGGTGGCCCAGAAGCTGATCGCCCACCTCGCCGAGGACTACCTGTCGCTGCTGTCGGAGCTGCAGGCGCTGGCGCAGCGCAATGGCGTGCAGCGCCTTGCCTCGTACCTGGTTTCGCTCGCGGGCCCGCAGCGCGCGGCAAACGGCTGCCAGGTGCGCCTGCCCGCCAGCAAGACCACGGTGGCCGCGCGGCTCGGGGTGCAGAAGGAAACCCTGTCGCGCATGCTGCGCGGCCTGTCCGAGCGCGGCTGCATCCGCGTCGAGGGGCGCGTGATCACCATTCTCGACCGCACGCGCCTGTCCGGGCTGGCGGCCTGAGCCCCGCCGGCCCGCGCGCACCACGGCATTTGACGCACATCAAATTCGGTCCGGGCATGCGCGATAGAAGTTGACCATGTTCCAGGTGCGCATCCACGGTCGCGGCGGCCAGGGCGTGGTGACGGCGGCGGAGATGCTGTCGATCGCCGCATTCCTCGAAGGCCGGCACGCGCAGGCCTTCCCCAGCTTCGGCTCGGAGCGCACCGGGGCGCCGGTCGTGGCCTTCTGCCGCATCGACGACCGCGAGATCCGCCTCCGGGAGCCGGTGCTCGCGCCCGACGCGCTCATCATCCAGGATCCGACGCTGCTGCACCAGGTTGACGTGTTCGGCGGCCTCGCGCGCGACGGCTACGTCCTCATCAACACCAGCCGCAGCTTCGAGGCGCTGGGCCTGGGCGAGTTCGCGCGCACCCTGCGCGCCGAGCGCCTGTGCACGGTGCCGGCGACCGAGCTCGCGCTGAAGCACGTCGGCCGGCCGCTGCCCAACGCGGCGCTGCTCGGCGGCTTTGCCGCGGTCACCGGCCGCATCTCGCTCGATTCGGTGGCGGCGGCGATCCGGGAGAAGTTCGGCGGCACAGTCGCCGCCGGCAACGTCGCCGCGGCGAGCGCGGCGTACGCCTTCGTGCGCGACGAAATGCGGGCGCCGAGCCATGCTTAAGCAGATCGAAGGCTCGCACGCCGTCGCCGAGGCCGTCGCCCTGTGCCGGCCGGAGGTGATCTGCGCCTACCCGATTTCGCCGCAGACGCACATCGTCGAGGCGCTCGGCGAACTGGTGAAGAGCGGCGAGCTCGCGCGCTGCGAGTTCATCAATGTCGAGTCGGAATTCGCCGCCATGTCGGTCGCGATCGGCGCCGCGGCCGCGGGCGCGCGCGCCTACACCGCCACCGCGAGCCAGGGCCTGCTCTACATGGCCGAGGCGGTGTTCAACGCCTCGGGCCTGGGGCTGCCGATCGTGATGACGGTGGCCAACCGCGCCATCGGCGCGCCGATCAACATCTGGAACGACCACACCGACGCCATGAGCCAGCGCGACTGCGGCTGGATCCAGCTGTTTGCAGAGACCAACCAGGAGGCGCTCGACCTGCACATCCAGGCGTTTCGCCTTGGCGAAGAGCTGTCGCTGCCGGTGATGGTGTGCATGGACGGCTTCATCCTGACGCACGCCTACGAACGCGTGGACGTGCCGACGCAGGCGCAGGTCGACGCCTGGCTGCCGGCGTTCGAGCCGCGCCAGGTGCTCGATCCGGCCGAGCCGGTATCGATCGGCGCCATGGTCGGCCCTGAAGCCTTCATGGAGGTGCGCTACCTCGCACACGTGAGGCAAATGCGCGCGCTGGAGCTCATCCCGGCATGGGCGGAGGAATTCCGCGGCGC
>JAOUGZ010000655.1 GCA_029865405.1 Betaproteobacteria bacterium | reverse complement strand
GTGGCCGGCGAATTCGACCCTGCCGTCGCCCGCGGCGCGCACGCGCGTGCCGCTGGGCGCCGCGTAGTCGATGCCGGCATGCGCGCGCCAGGATTTCTGGAAGGGATGCCGGCGCATGCCGAAGCCGGAACTGATGCGCGTGTACTCGAGCGGCGAGCGCAGGAACTCCTTGCGCAGGTTGCTGCCGTCCGGTGCATAGTAGCCGCTGCCGCGCCGCGCGCTCGCGTAGTGCACGGCGCGCAAGGTGCGGCCCTGGTTGACGAACTCGGCGGCCAGTACCTGCCCCGCATGCACGGCGCGCCCGCCCAGGTAGTGCTGCTCGTACACCACGCTGAAACGATCGCCGCTGCGCAGATCGCGGTGAAAGTCGACCTCGCCGGCGAAGATGTCGGCAATCTGGATGGCTACCGCATCGGGGACGCCGGCGGCGTCGGAAGCGGCGAACAGGGAGCTTTGCACCACGCCCGTGCGCATCAGGGTCGCCGTGCGCAGAGGCGCCGGGCGCTGCTCGGCGCGAAACCCGCCGTCCGCGCGCTCGATCACCATCAGCAGTTCGCGCGCCGGCTGGTAGCTCAGCTCGAGCAGCTCGCCGCCGGCGCCGACGCGCGCCGCGACCGCGTTCCCCGGCCGCAGAAAGCGCAGCGCCGGCGTGCGCGCCAGCCGGCGCGAGTCCTCGGCGGCGACGCCGAGGCGTTCGAACAGGGCCGCCAGCGTGTCGCCGCGCTGGAAGCGCTCCTCGCGCACGTAGGCGGCCGGCGCCGGGAGCACGGCTTGCGCGGCGCGCAGCACCACTGGCTCGACGACCGGGCGCTGCAGCAGGTTGGCCTCGGCTTCGGGCGAGGGCGCGATGGCGGCAAAGGCGAGCACGACCCCGGAGAGCGCCAGCGCGCCCATCAGTGCGGCGCGCCGCAGCGGTGCGTAGGGAGTCATGGATCGGCTAGAATTCTTTTCTATTCAGATGCCTGCGTCAGTCTAGCAAAGATCCCCAGTGCGGCAAAACGACAAGCCTGCGGTGGCCGAAGCCCTCGAGCTGATCAAGCGCGGGGCGGCGGAGCTGATCGTCGAAGAGGAGCTCGCGCGCAAGCTCGCGCGCGGCAAGCCGCTGCGCGTCAAGCTCGGCCTGGATCCGACGGCGCCCGATCTGCACCTTGGCCATACGGTGGTCATCAACAAGCTGCGCCACTTCCAGGATCTGGGCCATCAGGTGCAGTTCCTGATCGGCGATTTCACCGGCATGATCGGCGACCCCACGGGCAAGAACCAGACGCGCCCGCCGCTGTCGCGCGAGCAGATCCTGGAGAACGCGAAGAGCTACCGCGAGCAGGCGTTCAAGATCCTCGACCCCGAGCGCACGCAGATCCTGTTCAATTCCGAGTGGTCCGACAAGCTCGGCGCCGAAGGCATGATCCGGCTCGCCGCGCGCTATACCGTGGCGCGCATCTTGGAGCGCGACGATTTCGCCAAGCGCTACCGCGCCGGGCAGCCGATCGCCGTGCATGAGCTGCTCTATCCGCTGATGCAGGGCTATGACTCGGTGGCGATGAAGTCCGATGTCGAGCTCGGCGGCACCGACCAGAAGTTCAATCTGCTCGTCGGGCGGGAGCTGCAGAAGGATTACGGCCAGGAGCCGCAGTGCGTGCTCACCACGCCGCTGCTCGAGGGCCTGGACGGCGTGAACAAGATGTCCAAGTCGCTCGGCAACTACGTCGGCATCGCCGAGGCGCCCGCGGAGATCTTCGGCAAGCTGATGTCCGTCTCGGACGACCTGATGTGGCGCTACATCGAGCTGCTGTCGTTCGAGCCGCTGGCGACGGTGCGCAAGTGGCGCGGCGAGGTGGCGGCCGGGTCCAACCCGAGGGACGTCAAGGCGCGCTTCGCGCAGGAGATCGTCGCACGCTTCCATGGAAAGGCGGCAGCAGACACGGCCGCTCGGGAGTTCAATGCGCGCTTCAGGGATCGTGCGCTCCCGACAGATGTTCCCGAGCAGAGCCTTAACGCGCCCCCCGGTGGCCTAGTGTCCACGCAGGCCCTGAAGCAAGCGGGATTGGTGAGCAGCTCGTCGGAGGCAGAGAGACTGATCGCGCAAGGCGGCGTTAGGGTCAACGGCGAGCGCCTTTCGGATCGAAAGATGGTGTTCGCGACAGGAAAAACCTACCTCGTGCAGGTTGGCAAGCTGAAGATTGTCCGGCTAAGGATCACATGAGCGCCCAGTACGAAATCTACGCCATCAAGTATGCGCACCACGAGCGCAATGCCAGCGCCAACTTCCTCGGCGGCGACCCGCACGACGGGCCGATGCCGCTCGACTATTTCGTCTGGCTG
>JAOUGZ010000654.1 GCA_029865405.1 Betaproteobacteria bacterium | reverse complement strand
TGACGTCGCGCTGCACCACGCGCACCAGTTCTCCATCGTGCACCGCGACGTCAAGCCGGCCAACGTGGTGGTGTCGCGCTCGGGGCGCGCCAAGCTCACCGATTTCGGCGTCGCCTACGTGCCCTCCTCCGAGGTGACGCAGCACGGCTCGGCGCTCGGCTCGCCGCGCTACATGGCGCCCGAGCAGGTGCTCGGCCAGCCGATCGATGCGCGCGCCGACGTCTTCTCGCTCGGCGTGGTGCTCTACGAGCTGCTCACGCGGCGCACGCCGTTCGAATGGCCGGGCGACACCACGGTATACGCCCTCATGCAGCGCATCGCCGGTGAGCCGCACCCGCCGCTCAGGCAGATCGACGCCGAGATCCCGGCCGGATTCGACCGCATCATGGACCGCGCGCTCGCCAAGCGGCCGCAGGATCGCTACCAGAGCGCGGCCGAGTTCGCGAGCGACCTGCGCAACTACCACAGCCTGGGCGGCGGCACCGAGTTCGCCACGACCGTGCCCCAGGAGATCCTGCGTCCGCCTCGGGCGGTGGCCGAAGAGCAGCAGATGCGCAGCCAGCTGATCGGCGACCTCGACCAGTTCGCGAAGAACTTCGAGGCGCAGGAGGCGGCGCGCCTGCGCGCGGAGGAGGAGGCGCGCCTGAGAAAGGAGCGCGCGGTGCACGACTGGGGCGCGGCCGAGGAGCAGAAGCGCCTCGCGTTCGAGCGCGGCGAGCGCACCGAGCCCGGGAACAATCCGAACTGGATGACCACCACGCGCCGCATGGAGGCCGTCGAGATCATGCGGCAGCAGGCGGCCTTCCGCAGGAAGCAGGCCGAGGAGAAGCCCAGGGTGATGGCGGCGCTCGACGCAGCAATGCGCGCCGCGCTGCAGTACCTGACCGAGTTCGGCAAGGAAATGAACGAGCACCAGCCGCATGCCGGGGCGCCCTACGAGTTCATCTACGTCGGCAAGGTGCCCTCGGTGACGCTGACGCAGGCGGCGGTGACCAGCCGCACGCTCAAGCTGCCGGCGGGCCAGGAGCTGTGCGCGCAGATCGGGTTTCGCTTCTGGGTGCGGCCGGCCGAGGCGCCGAAATTCCTGCTGCTGGGCGAAGACATCGGCCGCTGCGAGCAGTACCTCAGGTCGATGCGCGTCGAGTTCCAGGTGAAGGCGCGCGGCGAGGACCGGGAAAGGCCGGTGCAGTTCGTGGTCACCGGCCCGCTGCCGTGCGACGTCAACGTGCGCGCTGACTACGAGGCGGCGACGGCGACGCTCGAGCTGATCAATGTGCGGCGCTTCGGGCGCTTCACGGTGCGCCTCGCCACCGCGAACTTCAAGGCGTCGATCGACGACCTGGCGCGCTATGTGCTCGGCGTCGACGACGAGTTCCAGAAGCTGATTCCGGACGCCTAGGTCCCGCGTCGCCTCGTCCGCCCGGCGATCAGAACCTGTACGCCACGCCGACCGAGAGCAGGCTGATGCTGTCGACCGCCTCGAACAACTCCCATTCCGCCCGCACGCTGAAGTTCGTCGTCACGTTGTAGGCGCCGCCGAACCCGAACGAGAGGTCTGCGCCGTCGTCCTTGCCTGAGAACGGCACCCCGCCGGTGATGTCCCTCGCCTTGGCTTCCCAGGCGAAAACCCCGGCCTTGGCAAAGAGCGAAAAGCTCGGGTTGAGGGGCAGGATGCCCACCGCGGAGGCATTCAAGCCGGAAGTCTTCACGGTGCCTCCGGTGACGGGCTGGCCGACGAACGTGCCACTGTAAGTGGCCTTGCCGAGATCGACGTAGGCAATCTCCACGGCGAGATTGCGGCCGAACTGGTACCCGCCAAGGAACTTCAGCCCGCTGTCCTTGCCGTCAACCGGTCCCGAGGTGATCAGTGCCGGAATGGCATTGCCATCGTCGGCGTCGCCCTCGCCGATGCTGCCACCGATGTAGAACCCCTGCGCCGAAGCCTGGGAAGCCGCCAGCATTACGCCCAGCCCCAGGGCTACAGCTGCATACAACGTCTTCGCGTTCATCGTCTCATCTCCTTCCCGTTGGCCGGGTCAATGCTGCTCACTGCTGGACCGCCTCAGCGCCACGACACCACGTACTTGCCTTGGCACCGAGCTTCGCTTCTCTTAATACACCTGCGCGGCGCGGCAATGCTGACCCAGGTCAAGACGTACGTCGGTTGCTGCAAATCAACTGCGTGCACCAGACAACCGTTCGGGAATCGGCAGACGGCCCCGGAATTGACACGCATCAAACATCACGCAAGGCCGGGCCCGTCGTGCGTCCCGATCAAGGATCTCATTGAGCGCCGTCAAGCACCGTGCCTGCGCTCGGTGTAGA
>JAOUGZ010000121.1 GCA_029865405.1 Betaproteobacteria bacterium | reverse complement strand
CTTCATGATCTGGATCGACTGGCGGTAGCCCCAGATCTCCTCGGGCTCGGGGTTGAGCCACACGCACTTCGAGTACACCTCGGAGACGCGCTTCACCCACACGGCGCCCGGCTCCTCGTTGAAGTACTCGATCGAGCCGCCGGGCTGCAGGATCTCGTACGGGCTCATGGTGGCATCCCCCACGAAGATCACTTTGTAGTCGTGGCCGTACTTGTGCAGGATGTCCCAGGTGCGCGTGCGCTCGGCGTGGCGCCGCCGGTTGTCCTTCCACACGAAGTCGTAGAGGCAGTTGTGGAAGTAGTAGAACTCGAGGTGCTTGAACTCGGTCTTGGAGGCCGAGAACAGCTCCTCGGCGAGCTTCACGTGGTCGTCCATGGTGCCGCCGATGTCCATGAACATCAGCACCTTGACGGTGTTGTGGCGCTCGGGCCGCATGTGGATGTCGAGGTAGGCCTTCCTCGCCGTCGAGTCGATGGTGGTCTCGAGGTCGAACTCCTCGGGCGCGCCGTCGCGCGCGAAGCGCCTGAGGCGCCGTAGCGCCACCTTGATGTTGCGGGTGCCGAGCTCGACCTGGTCGTCGAGGTTGCGGTACTCGCGCTGGTCCCAGACCTTCACCGCGCTGCGGTTGCGGCTGCGGTCCTGGCCGATGCGGATGCCTTCCGGGTTGTAGCCGTAGGCGCCGAAGGGCGAGGTGCCGCCGGTGCCGATCCACTTCGAGCCACCCTGGTGGCGGCCCTTCTGCTCCTCGAGCCGCTGCTTGAGCGTCTCCATGAGCTTTTCCCAGCCGCCGAGCGCCTCGATCTGCTTCTTTTCCTCTTCGGTGAGCGTGAGCTCGACCTGCTTCAGCAGCCATTCCAGCGGCACCTGCGCCTCGATGCCGGGAATGGTCTCCACGCCCTGCCAGAACTCGGCGAAGGCGCGGTCGAACTTGTCGAAGTTGGCCTCGTCCTTCACCAGCGTGGTGCGGCTGAGGTAGTAGAAGTCGTCCACCGACGGGCCGATCACGCCCTTGTCCATGGCCTCGAGCAGCGTCAGGTACTCCTTGATGGAGACTGGCAGCTTGTGGCTCTTCAGCTTGAGGAAGAAGTCGATCAGCACGGGCCGATTGTAGAATGAATTCATGGCTGCTTCCTTTCGGGCGCTGCTCGAGCGCATGACGCAGGCGATCTGCCGCGGCGACGCCGAGGCCGCGGCGGGCTGCTTCGCCGAGTCCGGCGTCTACCACGACGGGTTCTACGGCGAGTTCAAGGGGAGGACGGCGATCGCCGACATGGTGCGCAACCACTTCCACGGCAACGCGGCGGACTTTTCCTGGAGCCTGAGCGATGTGGCGGCCGAGGGCGATTGCGGCTATGCCAGCTACGAGTTCTCCTACACCTCGAAGATCCCGGGCGCCGAAGGCAAGCGTGCGGGCTTCGCGGGCATCTGCAAGGTCCGGCTGAAGGACGGGCTGATCGAGCGCTACGAGGAGATCTTCGAGCGCGCGCAGGTGCTCGCGCGGCTGGGGTTCGCGGATGAGCGCATCTTGAAGTCGGTGCGCAAGTGGGCGGGTGCGTGAGCAGCGCTGCCGACAAGCGGCGCGCCTTCCGGACGTTGCACGAAGCGGGGTGCTTCGTCATCCCGGACCCCCGGGATGTCGGCAGCGCGCGTTATTTGCGGAGCCTTGGGTTCAAGGCGCTTGCTTCTACGAGCCGATATCGATGACGCGGTGGAGCGGATGCGCGCGGACGAGGGCAGGTTCGATGGCTTCGCCGGCGCGGTGTCGGGGCGGGAGCTCAATGCGCTGTTCCGCGAAAGACTGCAACATGGATTGCGTCACAGCACGCCGGGCGCGCTGCGCGTATCCTTCGCTTCGAAGCTACCGGGCCTGAAGGGATAACCATGTACAAGAACATATCCGTCCTCCTCCTCCTCGTGCTCGCGGCCGGCTGCATCAGCACGCCGCGGGATGGTGCCGTCGCGCCGCCGATGGATCAGTCGCGGAAGGTGAGCGAGGAGGACTGCACCAGAGCATTCGAATCCGACGGCGGCAACCTGCTGTGCCGTGAGATCACCGAGGCCGAGCGCCGCGCCCGGATCGCGGCAGCAGAGCGGCAGGCCAGCGCCCGGATGGAAGCCGAGGCGCGCGCTTTGCGCGAGCGCCTCGAGCGTGAGCGCGCCGAGCAGCTTGCCCGGGAAGAGGCCGCCCGCAAGGCGCGGGAGGCGGAGGAGGCGCGGCTCGCCGCCGAGCGCCGCCGGCTGGAGGCCGAGGCCGCACGCAAGGCCCAGGAGGAACTCGAGCGCCGGGAGCGGGCGGAGGCAGAAGCCCGTGCCCGCCTGCGCGCCGAGCAGGAAGCGCGTGAGGCAGCCGCGCGTGAGTGCCGGCGTCTCGAGCAGGAACGGAACGACGGCCGAGCGCTACTCGAGACCTTCGTCGCCGACTACGGCAAGGTCGAGGAATTCAAGGAGATCGCCGGGCAGATCGCCGCGTTCCTCGCCAAGGCTCGCAAGGTGAAGCCGTGCCCGCCGGCATGAAGGCACGACGGGCCGCGGCATCCGATGCCGCACGCTAGCCGCTGTTTCTCAACCCCGCCGCCACCCCGTTAATGGTCAGGTGTATCGCCCGCCGCGTCCGCTCGTCGGTATCCCCCGCCCGATAGCGCCGCAGCAGCTCCACCTGCAAGTGGTTCAACGGATCCAGATACGGAAACCGGTTCCGTATCGAGCGCGCCAGCGCCGGGTTGTCGCCGAGCAGGTCCGCCTGCCCGTTGATCGCCAGCAGGTACCGCCGCGTACGCTGCCACTCTTCTGAAATCCGCCCGAACACCTCCCTGCGCAACCGCGCATCCGGCACGAGCTCGGCGTACCGGGAGGCAATCCCCAGATCGGACTTGGCCAGCACCATGTCCATGTTGGAAAGCACCGACCGCCAGAACGGCCAGCCGCGCTGCATCTCCCGTAGCTCATCCAGCGTCCCATCCTTTCCAGCCAACCACGCCTCGACGGCAGCCCCGAATCCGTACCACCCCGGCAGCATCAACCGGCACTGGCTCCAGCTGAACACCCACGGGATCGCCCGCAAATCCTCGAGCCGCTCGGAGCCCCGGCGCGACGCCGGGCGGCTGCCGATGTTGAGCGTGGCGATCTCCTCGAGCGGGGTGGAGGCGCGGAAGTACTCGATGAACCCCGGCGTCTCGCGCACCAGCGCCCGATAGGCGCGCAGTGCATGGCCCGCCAAGGACTCCATGATCTCCATATGCCGCTCGCGGTTCGGATGCGGCGGGCGCCGCCCGAGGGTCGCTTCCAGAGTCGCCGCAGCCAGGATCTCGAGGTTTCGCCGCCCGCGCACCGGATCGCCGTACTTGCTCGCGATGACCTCGCCCTGTTCGGTCAGCCGCAGCGCGCCATCCACGGTCCCCGCCGGCTGGGCGAGGATCGCGTCGTAGCTCGGCCCGCCGCCGCGCCCTACGGTGCCGCCTCGCCCGTGAAACAGCCGCAACCGCACGCCGCGACTGGAACACGCCTCGCGCAGCGCCGCGGCCGCCTTGTACAGCGCCCAGTTGGAGGCGAGATAGCCGCCGTCCTTGTTGCTGTCCGAGTAGCCGAGCATGACCTCCTGCTCGTCGCCGCGCGCGCGCACCCACGAGCGGTACAAGGGCTGCTCGAGCGCCGCGCCGATGACCTCGCCGCCGCGCTCGAGGTCATGGATCGACTCGAAGAGCGGCACGATGTCCATGTCGAGCGCACCGGCGCGCAGCAGCCCGGCCTCGCGCAGCAGCAAGCCGACCTCCAGCAGGTCGGACACCGACTGGCAGTGGGAAATGACGTAGTGGGGCACCGCGTGCACCCCAAGGCGCCGCCGCCCTGAAGCCGCGGCCGCGACGACCGCGAGCTCGGCCTCGGCGAGCGCCGAATACTGCAGGTGTGGCGAGCGCAAAGGCCGCGGCCCGGCGAGCTCGCACGCGAGCAGGGCGACGCGCTCCCTCTCGTCCAACCCCGCATAGCCGTCGGCCACCTGCGCGCGCGCGAGCAGCTCTGCGACAACCGCCTCGTGCTCGGAAGAGCTCTGGCGCAGGTCGATGCGCGCGAGATGAAAGCCGAACACGTCCACCTTGCGCCGCAGCGCGCGCAGCCGCCCCGCCGCGAGGCGCCCGGCGCCTTGCGCCTGCAGTCCGCGCTCGATGAGCGCGAGGTCGGCGTCGAGCTCCGCCGGGCCGGCATAGGCCGGCCGCGCCGCGCTCGGCGCGGGCACGGCCTCGAGCCCGCCGAGCGATCGCGCCGTCGCCGCGAGCCGCGCGTACACGCCCGAGACGATGCGCCGGTACGGCTCGTCCCTGCGGTACGGGGAATCGTCGCCCGAGGCGTCGGCCGCCGCGGCGATCTCGGGCGGCGCCGCCCGGATGCGCGTAGAGACCGAGAGCTCGCGGCCGAGCTCGTGGAGCTCCTGCAGGTAGTGCCCGAGCGCGAGGCGCGCCTGCTGCTCGAGCGCGAGCTCGAGCGTGCTGGCGCCGACGTTCGGGTTGCCGTCGCGGTCGCCGCCGATCCAGGTGCCGATGGCGAGGAACGAGGGCAAGCGCTGCGCGCCGAGCGCCGCCTCCAGCTGCGCGTAGAGCCGCGGCAGCTCCTCGAAGAAGGTGAGCCGGAAGTAGGCGAGGCCGTTGGCGATCTCGTCGGCGACCTCGAGCTTCGAGAGCCGCAGCATCGAGGTGAGCCACAGGCGCAGCACCGCGTCCTGCAGGGCCGCCTCGCGCGCCGGCGCGGCCGGCTGGGCGACGAGCCGCGCGATCTCGCGCTCGCAGTCGAGGACCGACTGGCGCTGCACCTCGGTGGGGTGCGCGGTCAGCACCGGGCTCACGCGCGCGCGCTCGAGCGAGGCGGCGAGCGCTTCGCGCCCGACGCCGGCCTCGGCGATGCGCTGCAGCGCGTGCGCGAAGGTCCCCGGGCCGCCGGCGTCTTCGCGCTGCGCGTGCGCGTCCTCCGCGATGTTGACGAGGAGCGAGAAGTAGCTGAAGGCGCGGACCACGTGCAGCGTCTGCTCAATGTCGAGCGCGTTGAGCTGCGCCTCCAGCCGGGCCCGGTCGCCTTCCGCGCGGTGGAAGCCCACGGCGCTCTGCCGGATGCGCTCGATGGTGTCGAAGATCGCCGCGCCCGCCTGCTCGCGCACGACGTCGCCGAGCAGGCGCCCGAGCAGGCGCCGGTCCTCGCGCAGCGGCTGCTCCTCCGCGTCCGCGGACAGTACGGGTGTCGACGTCATGCGCGGGTCGGTCACTTCGCCGCCGCGCGGGCCGGCAGCCGGCGTGCCAGCTCGCCGCGCAGCTCGGCGAGGATCGCGGGGCGCGCTTGCGGGAGAGGCAGCGCCCGCTCGATGCCGTCGGGTGTCAGCGCGACCAGGCGTTCCGCGTCGCCGTCGCGGTACAGCTTGAAGTATTCCTCGCCGAAGTGGCCGACCACGGCATAGGTCGTTCTCCCCTGCATGAGGGCGAAGCGTCGCGTTGCGGGTTGCGACAGGGGGATCCCGGACCAGTGCTCCGGAATGTGGGCGCCGATGCGATCCAGCAGAGTGGGCGCGATGTCGATGACGGAGGCGAGCGGACGCACCGGATAGGCGAACCGGTCGGTGTCGTAGATCAGCAAGGGGACGCGCACCACCGGGTCGAGCGGCAGTCCACCATGGTTCACCTGGCCGGATTCGCCGAGCATTTCGCCGTGGTCGCCGGTGATGGCGACGATCGCGTCCCGCAGCAGGCCCTTCGCGTCCAGGATGCGGAAGATCCTCTCGATCAGGGCGTCGGCCTGCAGGATCCCGTCGTGGTACTTGTTCGCGTAGTCCATGCTGCCCACGCAGCAGCTGGGGACGTCGCGCGAGCCCGCATCCGTCTTGTACCAGACGCGGTGCTGCGGCAGCCGCTTGCCGATCAGGTGCACCGACATCAGGTGCAGGTAGATGAAGCGCGGGGCGGGCGCGCTGAGGTCGAGGCGCGACAGCGCCTCGACGACCAGCGTGTCGTCGTTCATGTAGCCGCCGGCCATCGAGCCGTCGAAGTAGTCGTCGATGTTCAGGCCGTAGAACGAGCGCAGGCCGTAGAAATTGGCATGGTCGCCGCCGAGCAGGAAATGGTTGCTGTAGCCCAGGCGCTTCAGCGCATCGGCAAGGGCGAAGTTGCGCGTGCCGAGCTCGTGCCAGTAGCGCGACGCATGCACCGCAAGGAGGCCGCAGAGGGACTCGGTGCAGACGGAGAAGGCGTTGTCGAAGCGCGCGAGGCGACCCTCGCGCTGCAGGCGGCTGAGAAACGGCGTGTTGCGCCTGACGTGCCCATACACGTGCATCTGGTCGGCGCGCAGTGCATCGACGGTGATGAGGACCAGCGTCTTGCGGTTGAGCCGGTCCGGCACCGGGTAGCGCGCGGCGACCTCCCGGTCCGCCGCCAGCAGCGCCGGGTCCGGCGCGAAGGGCATGCTGAGCGTTCCCGGCTGGTCCTGCCGCACGAAGAAAGTCGTGATCAGCGGGTCGGGGGCGTCGCCGTACGCCGCGTTGCGGAACACCCATTGCGCGGCCAGCGCGCTGCTACCGATCACGAGCACCAGCGCCGTCGCCCGCGCGCGGTCCGTCAGCAGCAGGCGCAGCCCCGCGCCGATGGAATAAAGCTCGCGCACCACCCCCGGAGCGACGGCCAAGTAGACAAGGAGCAGGGCGAGAAACAGGCCCGCGGCGGCCGCCGGCGCAATCCAGGTCTGCATCGGCAGCGCGGCGATCAGCTCCGGCAGCTGCCAGAAGTAGGTCACGAGCAGCTCGCGCGAGACGACCTGGTTCCACGTCTCCCGGCCGATGATCAGGATCGCGTAGTAGGCGAGCAGCAGGAAATTGAGCGCGGCGAGCGTCAGCGCCGTCGCCGCGCGCACGAGGCGGGCAGGCGCCCGCGCGAGCAGCGCGAGCCCAGACCCGGCCAGGGCGAGCGCCAGAAGCCCGAGCACGATCACGACGTGGAGGAACTGGAACGGGTGATGGAGCGCCAGCAGCAGCGCCGCGACGCAGCCGAGGGCGACCGCGCCGGCGCGAAGCCGACCCGGCAGGAACAGCAGCACCAGCGCGAGCGCCGCGAGCGCGCCGTGCGGGACCAGGGCGACGCCGGTGTACTCGTAACGCCGCGCATAGAACTCGATCGCGGCCGCCGCCAGCAGGAGCCAGCACGCGAACAGACGCCGGAGCATGCCGGGTGGGGCCGCCGCCGGGTCAGCCCTTGGCGCGGGTCATGAACACCAGCCGCTCAAAGAGGTGCACGTCCTGCTCGTTCTTGAGCAGCGCGCCGTGCAGCGGCGGGATGATGGTCTTGCGGTCGTTCGAGCGCAGCGCTTCCGGCGGGATGTCCTCGGCGAGCAGGAGCTTCAGCCAGTCGAGGAGCTCCGAGGTCGAGGGCTTCTTCTTCAGCCCGGGCACCTCGCGCACCTCGAAGAACACTTCCATCGCCTCGCGCAGCAGCGATTTCTTCAGCTGCGGGAAGTGCACGCCGACGATCTTCTCCATCGTTTCCTTGTCGGGAAAGCGGAT
>JAOUGZ010000653.1 GCA_029865405.1 Betaproteobacteria bacterium | reverse complement strand
CATCCACTCGCACGTGCCGCCCGAGCTGATGAAGCTGCTGAAGGGCAAGGACGTGCTGGTCGGCGTGATCGACGTCGCCTCCGACAAGGTGGAGACGCCGCAGGAAGTGGCGGCGACCATCCGCACGGCGCTCAAGTACGTGCCGGCGAAGCACCTGTTTCCCTGCACCAATTGCGGCATGGCGCCGATGAAGCGCGACATCGCGCTCGCCAAGCTCAAGGCGCTCGGCGCCGGCGCGGCTCTGGCCAGAAAGCGCGCACGCTGACCTTGGAGGCGCTGCCGCTTCCCGCCGGCATCCGCTCGCACTTCGTCGAGGGCAACAACGGCCTGCGCATGCACGTCCTGGAGGCGGGCGATCCCCAAGCGCCGGGCCTGATGCTGCTGCACGGATTTCCGGAGCTCGCCTACAGCTGGCGCAAGGTGATGCTGCCGCTCGCGGACGCGGGCTATCACGTGATGGCGCCCGACCAGCGTGGCTACGGCCGCACCACCGGCTGGGATCCGGACTACGACGGCGACCTCGCGTCCTACCACCTGCTCAACCTGGCGCGCGATGCGCTGGGCGTGGCGCGCGCGCTGGGCCACGAGACCGTGGACCTCGCCGGGCACGATTTCGGCTCCTGGGTCGCCGCGTGGTGCGCGCTCGTGCGGCCCGACGTGTTCCGTTCGGTCGCCATGATGAGCGCGCCGTTCACCGGCCCGCCCGGGCTCGCGCCGGCGGCGGCGGATCCGATCCATGCCGAGCTCGCCGCGCTGCCGCGCCCGCGCAAGCACTATCAGGCCTACTACTGCACGCGCGAAGCCGACCGCGACATGACCGGCTGCGCGCAGGGCCTGCACGCGTTCCTGCGCGCCTACTTTCACGTGAAGAGCGCCGACTGGGCCGCGAATCGGCCCTATCCCCTTGCCGCGTGGACGGCGCCGGAGCTGGCGAAGATGCCGACGTACTACATCATGGACCTGCACGAGGACATGGCGCAGACCGTCGCGCACGAAATGCCCTCGCGCGAGGCGACCGCCGCCTGCCGCTGGCTCACCGAGGACGAGCTCGCCGTGTACAGCGCGGAGTTCGGCCGCACCGGCCTGCAGGGCGGCCTGCAGTGGTACCGCGCGCGGGTCACGCCGCCGCTCCCGCGGCAGTTCGAGCTCTTCGCGGGGCGCCGGATCGACGTGCCTGCGTGCTTCATTTCGGGAAAGAGCGACTGGGGGATGCACCAGCGGCCGGGCGCACTCGAGGCGATGCGCGACAAGGCCTGCGCGCAGTTCCGCGGCACGCACCTGCTCGAGGGCGCGGGCCACTGGGTGCAGCAGGAGCAGCCCGAAGCCGTGGCGCGGGTGCTGCTTGACTTCTTCGCCGCGCGCCGCTAGCGGGCGAGCCGCGCCCGGCGTTCGCCGCGAAAGTGGATCACGGCGAGCGCGAGCGCGGCCGCCTGCAGCGCGGCGCAGAAGTAGAACGGCGCGCCGATGCGCCAGTCGCCCTGGGGCAGGTGCGACACCAGCGCCAGAAGCGGCGCGCCGAACAGCGGCGCGATCACCGCCATCAGGCTGTTCAGGCCGCCCGCGGCGCCGAGCGCCTGGCCCTGGTAGCGCTCGTCGACCGCCTGCGAGATCAGGCTCTGGATCGACGCGGCCACCGTGACGCCGAGCAGGTTGACGAAAATGATCGCGAACATCATCCAACCCTCGGTCGCTGCGCCCCACATCACGAAAGCGACGGTCGACGAGAGCAGCCCCAGCACCGCCAGGCGCCGCGGGCTGAAGACCCTGAGCAGGCGCCCGAGAAGCAGGCCCTGCACGATGGCCGAGACCAGGCCGACCGCCGCCAGCGACCAGCCGTTCTCCAGCGGCCCCCAGCCGAACTTGAAGGTCGTGTACAGCACCCAGGTGGTGTACAGCACGAACTGCGCCAATCCGCTGCACGCGATGACGGCCACCAGCAGCCCGACACCCTTGGTCTGCGCCAGTCCGCGCAGCGCGCCGACCGGGTTGAGCGAACGCCACTCGAAAGCGCGCCGGCGTTCGGGCGGCAGCGATTCGGGCAGCACGAAGTAACCGTAGAGCAAGTTGCAGAGCGCGAGGGTGCCGGCGACGAAGAACGGCAGCCGCAGGTCGATCGCGCCCAGCAGCCCGCCCATTACCGGCCCGAGGATGAAGCCGATGCCGAACATTGCGCCGAGCATGCCGAAGCGCTTGGCGCGCATCTCGGGCGGCGTGATGTCGGCGACGTAGGCGTTGGCGACGGAAATGTTGGCCTGCATCGCCCCGCTCACCACGCGCACCGCGACGAGCACCCATAGCGCGGTGGCGAGCACGGTGGCGAGGAAGCTGAACG
>JAOUGZ010000120.1 GCA_029865405.1 Betaproteobacteria bacterium | reverse complement strand
ACCATGCCGCGCGAGGCGCTCACGCGCACGGTGGAGACCGACGGCGAGCTCGAGCCGCAGCAGGTGTCGCTCGGCCTCGCGCAGCTGCTCGAGGCGCGCGTGTGGGGTCCGGGCTTTCCGGCGCCACTCTTCTGCGATACATTCGCGCTCGAAAGCCAGCGCGTCGTCGGCGAGAAGCATTCCAAGCTGCAGCTCGTGAAGGACGGCCGGCGACTGCAAGCCATGCGCTTCAACGCCCTCGATCCCCTCCCCGCGCGCTTTCGCGCCGCCTATCGGCTGAGCGTGAACGAATACAACGGCGTGCAGTCGGTGCAGGTCAACCTCGAGCATGTGGAGGGCGCGTGAGGGCGCTCGCGCTCGCGCTCCTCGCGCCGCTGCTTGCCTTCGGCCAGGACCAGCCGGTCGATGCCGGTCCCTACGTCCCCTCGCCGCAGAGCGTGGTCTCCGACATGCTGAAGCTCGCCGAGGTCGGCCCCGAGGACTTCGTCATCGACCTGGGCTCGGGCGACGGGCGCATCGTGCGTACCGCCGCGCTCATCTTCGGCGCGCGCGGCTTCGGCGTCGAGATCAAGGACGAGCTGGTGCGCCAGTCGAACGCCGACGCCGAGCGCGAGGGCATCGCCGCGCGCGTGAAGTTCATCAAGGCGGACCTGTTCAAGACCGACATCTCGCAGGCGACCGTGCTCACCATGTACCTGCTGCCGGACACGGTGAACCTGCTGCGCGACAAGCTCCTCGGCGAGCTGCGTCCCGGCACGCGCATCCTTTCGCACGACTATCCGCTCTCGGGCTGGATCCCCGAGAAGTACGTGCAGATGGATCTCGAGGACAAGGTGAAGATCAGCGGCGTGACGACGACGCTCATCTACCTGTACGTGGTGCCGGCGAAGGTCGAGGGCCGCTGGACGGCGAGCGCACCCGGCGGCGCCCTGACCCTCAACCTGAAGCAGCAGATCACCCGCGTCTCGGGAACCGCGCGCACCGGCGGCAAGGACGTGACGCTCGAAGACGTGAAGCTGCGCGGCGAGCGCCTGTCGTTCCGGCTCGCCGGCAGGACCTACAGCGCCCGCGTGCGCGGCGCGGCGCTCGAGGGCGAGATCGCGGGCGGCGGCGCGTGGAGCGCGAAGCGGGCGCGCTGAGATGGAACGCAAGCGCGTCAACTCGTCCAAGGTGCGCGCGGTCGGCTACGACGAGAAGAGCCAGACCCTGGAAGTGGAGCTGTCCAATGGCCAGGTCTGGCAGTACACGAAGGTCTATCCCGAGGTCTACCGGCGCTTCATGGCGGCGCCCAACCCCACCTCCTTCTACGACGACAAGATTGCCGAGGACTATACGGGTCGGCGTGTTTAGCGCGCTCTTTGCCGCCGCGGCGGCCGCGGCGGCCATCGAGCCCCCGTACGAGGCCGTGAAGCGCGGTCTCGACTGCAATCTGCGGCCCGACGGCAGCCTCGGCTGCCGCTATCGCGTCGGCCGCGACCTCGAGTTCGAGCTGCACCGGGTGGGCGAGCCCGGCGTGATGCTGCGCCTGCTGCGCGCGAGCGACCAGGGCGACTACAGCGCCGACCCCAAGCTGCTGGGCCGCTGCGTGTTCGTGCGCCACGGGACGCGCGGGCGCGAAGCGGGCGGCTCGGAGTTCTATTTCGCCTTCGTCTCGGCAATGAACGGCTTCGTCTACCGGAGCCTGCGCGACTGCAGGCTGGCGCGATGAGCGCGCAGCTCGGCGCGGTGTTGGCGCTCGCCGCGGCGTGGCTCGCGATCGGCGTCGCCGGCCTCGCGGCGCTGCACCGCCTGCACCTCGTCGCGCGCTGGCTGTTTCCCGCCGGCGGCGCCGTGTCGCTGCTCATCGCCGCGACGGCGCTGCCCGCCCTGTGGGGCGAGCCGCAGGCGGCGGTGCTGCCGATCGGGCTGCCCGGGCTGCCGTTCCACTTACGCCTCGACGCCCTGTCGGCGTTCTTCCTCGTGGTGCTCGGCGGCGCGGCGGCCGGCGTGTCGCTGTTCTCGGCGGGCTACTTCCGCCAGAGCGAAGGCACGGCGCCGGGGCTGCTGTGCCTGCAGTACCACGTGTTCCTCGCCGCGATGGCGCTCGTCATCCTCGCCGACGACGCCTACGCCTTCATGGTGATGTGGGAGACCATGGCGCTCGCCTCGTTCTTCCTCGTCATCACCAACCACCGCATCGCCGAGATCCGGCGCGCGGGCTACCTGTACCTCCTGATCGCGCACATCGGCGCGCTCGCCATCCTGCTTTGCTTCGGCGTGCTGCAGGCGAATACCGGCGACTACAGCTTCGCCAGCATGCGCGCGCAGAGCCTCTCGCCGTTCTGGGCCTCGGTGGCGTTCCTGCTCGCGCTCGCCGGCTTCGGCGCCAAGGCGGGCCTGGTGCCGCTGCACGTCTGGCTGCCCGAGGCGCACCCGGCCGCACCCTCGCCGGTGTCGGCGCTGATGAGCGGCGTGATGCTGAAGACCGCGGTGTACGGGTTCCTGCGCGTCGCCACCGACCTCCTGCCGGCGCCGCTCTGGTGGTGGGGCGTGCTGGCGCTCGCGCTCGGCCTGGCGAGCGCCGTGCTCGGCGTGGCGTTCGCCGCCGTGCAGTCGGACATGAAGCGCCTGCTCGCCTGGTCCTCCATCGAGAACGTCGGCCTGATCTTCGCCGGCATCGGCCTGGCGCTGCTCTTCGCCGCGTACAAGATGCCGGCGGTGGCGGCGCTCGCGCTCACCGCGGCGCTGTACCACGTCGCGAGCCACGCCTTCTTCAAGTCGCTGCTCTTCGTCGCCACCGGCGCCGTGCTGCACGCGACGAGCGAGAGGAGCCTGGGCAAGCTCGGCGGGCTGCTGCGCGTCATGCCCTGGGTGGGCTGGGCGTGCCTGCTCGGCGTGCTGGCGAGCGCCGGGCTGCCGCCGCTCGGCGGCTTCGTCTCGGAGTGGCTGCTGCTGCAGAGCTTCCTCTTCACCCCGGGCCTGCCGAACGCCTTCCTCAACATGCTGGTGCCCGCGGTCGCCGCGGTGATCGCGCTGGTCGCCGCGCTCGCCGGCTACGTGATGGTCAAGTTCTACGGGGTGGTGTTCCTCGGCCAGCACCGCGAGGAAAAGCTCGCCGCGGCGCGCGACGCGGGCTCCTGGGAGCGCCTCGGCATGGCGTGGCTGATGGCAGGCTGCGTCGCGCTCGGCCTGTTCCCGGCGCAGGGCATCGAGCTGCTCGCGCCGGTGACGCAGCTCCTCGTCGGCGCGCGCCTGCCGGATTCCGGCGGCTGGCTCCTCGTGCCGGTGGCGGCGGATCGCGCGAGCTACGGGCCGCTCATCTTCTTCGCCGGCGTCGCCGCGAGCGTCGCCCTCGCCTTCTTCCTGGTGCGGCGCCTCTACCACGGGCGAGCGCGCCGCGCAGCGCCCTGGGACTGCGGCTTTCCCTGGCAGAACGCGCGCATGCAGGACACCGCCGAGGGCTTCGGCCAGCCGGTGCGCCAGATCTTCGAGCCGTTCTTCCGCATGCGCCGCACGCTGCCTTCGGCGTTCGATGCGAAACCGCGCTACGCCGTCGAGGTGGGCGATCATTTCTGGCACTGGCTGTACCTGCCGCTCGCGCGCCTGGTCGAGTCCACGGCGCGCGCCATCGGCACGCTGCAGCGCGGGCGCATCGCGCTGTACCTGCTCTACAGCTTCGCCACCGTGATCGCGCTGCTCATCTGGGTGACGCGATGAGCGCGCTCGGCCTCGCCTCGCAGGCGCTCGAGATCGTCGCCGCGCTGGCGCTGGCGCCGCTGTTCGCCGGCTGGGTCGGCCAGTGCCGCGCCTGGCTGCAGAGCCGCTCCGCCCCCGGGCTGCTGCAGCCCTACCGCATGCTGCACAAGCTGTTCAACAAGGACTCGGTGCTGGCGGCGCACGCGAGCCCGCTGTTCCGCATCGCGCCGTACGTGATCTTCGGCTGCATGGCGCTCGCCTGCGGCATCGTGCCGACGCTCTCCACCGACCTGCCGCTCTCGCCGGCGGCGGATGCCATCGCGCTGGTGGGCCTCTTTGCGCTGGCGCGCGTGTTCGCCGCGCTCGCGGCGATGGACGTCGGCACCGCCTTCGGCTCGCTCGGCGCGCGCCGCGAGATGCTGGTCGGGTTCCTCGCCGAGCCGGCGCTGCTGATGGTGTTCTTCACCGCCGCGCTGATCTCGGACTCGACCTCGCTCACCACCATCGTGCGCACGCTCTCGGCGCGCGAGATCGGCATCCAGCCGAGCCTCGCGCTCGCCGCCGTGGCGCTCGTCATGGTGGCGCTCGCCGAGAACGCGCGCGTGCCGGTGGACAACCCGGCCACGCACCTCGAGCTCACCATGGTGCACGAGGCGCTGATCCTGGAGTACTCGGGGCGCCACCTCGCGCTCATCGAGTGGGCCGCGGCGCTGAAGCTCTTCGCCTACGCCTGCATCGGCATGGCCCTCTTCGCCCCCTGGGGCGTGGCGCACGCGCAGTCGCCGGGGGCGCTGCTCACCGCGCTGCCCGTGCTGGTGGCAAAGCTCGCCGCCGCCGGCTTCGCGCTGGCGCTGCTCGAGACGCTGTCGGCGAAGATGCGCATCTTCCGCGTGCCCGAGTTCCTCGGCATGGCGTTCATGCTGGCGGTGATCGCGATGCTGGTAAAGATCCTGCTCGGCGGGGGCACGCCATGAGCGGGCTGCTGCAGCAGCTGGTCAACCTGTTCGCGGCGCTGCTACTGCTGCTCGCCTTCGCCATGCTGGCGCAGCGCCGCATCCTGTCGCTGATCCATTACTACACGCTGCAGGGCGTGGTGCTGGTGGCGGCGGCCGCGGTGATGGGCTACGCCACGCGCCAGCCGCACCTGTACGTCTCGGCGGCGCTGACCCTCGCCCTCAAGGTGCTGCTGATCCCGTGGCTCCTGCATCGCGTCATCAACCGCCTCAACGTGCGCTGGGATGTGGAAACCCTGATCAACATCCCGACGACGCTGATCGCGGGGATCGTGCTGGTGATCTTCGCCTTCTACCTCGCCGCGCCGATCTCCGAGCTCGCCACCTCCATCGCGCGCGGCACGCTCGGCATCGCGCTCGCCTGCGTGCTGCTCTCGTTCATGATGATGATCACGCGCTCCAAGGCGGTGCCGCAGGTGATCGGCTTCCTCTCCATGGAGAACGCGCTCTTCTTTGCCGCCACCGCGGCCACCTACGGCATGCCGATGGTGGTCGAGCTCGGCATCGCGCTCGACGTGCTGGTCGGCATCCTGATCCTCGGCGTGTTCCTGTTCCAGATCCGCGAGCAGTTCGACAGCCTGGACATCCGCCACCTGGAGAAGCTGAAGGATGACTAGCGTGCTCGCGCTCGGCTTCCTGCTCGGCCTGCCGCTCGCCGGGTCGGTCGCGCTCGCGCTCGCCGGCCACCGGCGCGCGGCGCCGGAAATCAACGTCGCCTTCAGCGCCGTCACCTTCCTCGCCGCCGCGCTGCTCACCGCGCGCGTGGTGGCGACGGGGCCGCTCTTCGCGCTCGGGAAGGAGTTCTACGTAGACGCCTTGAACGTGTTCCTGGTCGCGCTCACCGCCTTCGTCGCGCTCACCACGGCCCTGTTCTCGCGCCCGTACATGCGCGTCGAGCTGGAGCACGGGCGCATGACCGCGCGGCGCCTGCGGCTGTACCACAGCATGTACCAGCTCTTCGTCTTCACGATGCTGCTCGCGCTCACCACCAACAACCTGGGGATCCTGTGGGTGGCGCTGGAGGCGGCGACGCTCGCCACCGTGCTGCTGGTGAGCGTCTACCGCACGCCCGCGAGCCTGGAGGCGGCGTGGAAGTACTTCATCCTGTGCGGGGTGGGCATCGCGCAGGCGCTGTTCGGCACGGTGCTCCTCTACATGGCGGCCGAGCGCGCGGGCGCGGGCGAGCACGGCACGCTGCTCTGGACGCACCTCGACACGATCAAGGCGAGCCTCGATCCGCGCATCATGGCGCTCGCGTTCGCGTTCCTGTTCGTCGGCTACGGCACCAAGGTGGGCCTCGTCCCGGTGCACAACTGGCTGCCCGATGCGCACGCGGAAGGGCCGACGCCGGTGTCGGCGGTGCTCTCGGGGCTGCTGCTCAACGTCGCGCTGTACGCGGTGCTCCGGTGCAAGGTGCTCGCCGACGGCGCGCTCGGGCCCGGGCTCGCCGGGCAGATGATGATGGCCTTCGGGCTTTTGTCGGTGGTGGTGGCGGCGTTCTTCCTCTCGCGCCAGCGCGACGTGAAGCGCATGTTCGCCTATTCGTCGATCGAGCACATGGGGCTCATCACCTTCGCCTTCGGCGTCGGCGGGCCGATCGCCACCTTCGCGGGGCTGCTGCACATGACGGTGCACTCGCTCGTCAAGTCGGCGATCTTCTTCGCCGTCGGCCACGCCGCGCAGCACGCGGGCACCCAGGTGATGAGCGAGATCCGCGGCCTGGTGCGCGCCAGCCCCACCGTGGGGTGGGGGCTGATGCTCGGGTCTTTGGCGATCCTCGGCATGCCGCCCTTCGGCGTGTTCGCGAGCGAGTTCCTGATCCTCACCACGACGATGAAGGAGCAGCCCTGGGCGACGCCTTTCCTGCTCGTCGCGCTGGGCGTGGCCTTCGCGTCGGTTCTGCAGCGCGTGCAGCCGATGGTGTTCGGCGAGTCGGACCTGAAGCCGCTGCCGCACCCGCCCGCGCTCATTCCCGTGTTCGTGCACATCGGGCTCGCGCTGATGCTGGGCTTGTACATCCCGCCGTACCTCGAGGGCTGGTACCGCGAAGCCGCGCGCATGGTGGCCGGATGAGGCGCGAGGTCCTGAAGCGCGAGAACTGGGTGCCGGCGGCGCGCGCGGTGCTCGAGCGCGGCGGGCGCCTGGTCGCGCTCTGGGGCAGCGAGCGGCGCCAGTCGTATTTCGTGTGCGCCGCGTATGCGACGCCCGAGGGGCTGGTGTGGGCCGAGCTGCCGCTCGACGGCGGCGCGACCTATCCGGATCTGTCGCCGGTGTTTTACTTCGCCGGTCGCATGCAGCGCGCGATGGGCGATCTGCTGGGCCTGACGGCGGAAGAAGCCTTGGATCGGCGGCCGTGGCTGAACCACGGCGCCTGGCCCTACGGCTACCACCCCCTGCTCAGCAACTCTTCCGGGAAGGAAGTGTTCGACGACTGCGACGTCACCGACTACCCGTTCGTGAAGGTCGAAGGCGACGGCGTGCACGAGATTCCGGTGGGGCCGGTGCACGCCGGCATCATCGAGCCGGGACATTTCCGCTTCTCCATCGTCGGCGAGAAGGTGCTGCGCCTCGAAGAGCGGCTCGGCTATGCGCACAAGGGAATCGAGAAGCGCTTCACCGACCTGCCGCCGGAAGGCGCGCATTTGTTGGCCGGGCGCGTGTCGGGGGATTCCACCGTGGCGCACGCCTGGGCGTACTGCATGGCGCTGGAGGACGCCGCGGAGGTGGAGGTGCCGGCGCGGGCTTCGTGGCTGCGCGCTCTGATGCTCGAGCGCGAGCGCGTGGCGAACCATCTGGGGGATTTGGGGGCGTTGGGGAACGACGCCGGGTTTGCTTTTGCGTTGACCCAGTTTTCGAAGCTGCGCGAGGACTGGCAGCGGGGT
>JAOUGZ010000651.1 GCA_029865405.1 Betaproteobacteria bacterium | reverse complement strand
AGCGCCATCTTCTGCCACAGGGTGGCGAAGTGGCCTGTCTCGCACATCAGCACCGCGTCGCCCGGCGAGAGCGTGTTGACCAGTGCGGCTTCCCAGGCGCCGGTGCCCGAGGCGGGGTAGATGACGACGTGGCCGCGCGTCTTGAATACGCGCCGCAAGCCCTCGAGCACCGACTTGCCGAGGTCGCTGAACTCAGGACCCCGGTGATCCATGGTCGGGAAATCGATCGCCCGCAGCACCCGGTCGGGCACGTTGGTCGGCCCGGGAATCTGCAGGAAATGTCGTCCGGCATTGCGCGGCATGCATCCTCCCCAGCGAACGCGCCGATCGCGTCGCGCGGCGCAGTGTATTCTACCCCGCAGCTATGGACGCCCAGGCACATCCGGTCCGCATCGTCCGCCAGCGAACCGGCGACTCGGCGCTCGCCTTGCGCCTGCGCAAGGAGATCGACGGCGAGGTGCTGTTCGACGCCGCAAGCCGCGGTCGCTACGCGACCGACGCCTCGATCTACCAGATCGAGCCGGTCGGCGTCGTCGTACCGCGCAGCGAAGAGGCGGCGCGCACGGCGATCGCCATAGCCGTCGAGGAAGGCGTTCCGGTGCTGCCCCGCGGCGCCGGCTCGTCGCAATGCGGCCAGGCGGTCGGTGCCGCACTCGTCATCGACGACTCGAAGTACCTGAACCGCGCGCTCGAGATCGAGGCCGGCGGACGCACGGCGCTGGTGCAGCCGGGGCTGGTGCTCGATCAGCTGAACGCCCAGTTGCGCAAGCACGGGCTCTGGTTCCCGGTGGACGTTTCGACCAGCGCACAGGCGACCCTCGGCGGCATGGCGGGCAACAATTCCTGCGGCTCGCGCTCCATCGTATACGGCAACATGGTGCACAACGTGCTCGCCATCGACGCGCTGACGGCCGGGGGCCAGCGCTGGCGCTTCGGCCCGATGCAGGACGCCTCGGGCCCGGCGGACTACCTGGAGCTGGTGAAGAAGCTCGGCGCGCTCTACGTTCGCGAAAAGGACGAGATTGCGGCGCGTTTTCCCAAGGTGCTGCGGCGCGTCGCCGGCTACAACCTCGATCATCTCGGCCCGCCGCATGCCAACGCGGCGCACCTGCTCGTCGGCTCGGAAGGCACGCTCGCCTATTTCGAGCGGCTGCTGCTCAAGCTTTCGCCGCTGCCGCCCGCCCGCGCGTTGGGCGTGTGCCACTTTCCGAAGTTCTACACTGCGATGGAGTTGACCCAGCACATCGTCAAGCTGGGTCCCTCGGCCGTCGAGCTGGTCGACCGCACCATGATCGGCCTCGCGCGCGACATCGGCGCTTTCCGCGCGACGCTCGACAGCGTCGTTCGGGGCGACCCGGACGCCATCCTGCTGGTCGAGTTCTCGGGCGAGGATGCCGCCGCGCAGGCGGCCAAGCTCCGCGAGCTCTCGCAGCTGCTCGGCGACCTCGGTCTGCCCGGCAGCGTCGTCCAGATCACCGACGCCGCGCTGCAAAAGGCGGTCTGGGAAGTGCGCAAGGCGGGCCTCAACATCATGATGTCGATGAAGGGCGACGGCAAGCCGGTGTCGTTCATCGAGGATTGCGCGGTGCCGCTCGAGCATCTCGCCGAGTACACCGCGCGTCTGACGCAGGTGTTCGAGAAGCACGGCACCCGCGGCACCTGGTATGCGCACGCCTCGGTCGGCACGCTGCATGTGCGCCCGGTGCTCGACATGCGGGGCGACGGCGCCCAGAAGATGCGCGCCATCGCCGAGGAAGCCTGCGCGCTGGTCAAGCAGTACAAGGGCGCCTATTCAGGCGAGCACGGCGATGGCCTGGTGCGCTCGGAGTGGATCGCGCCGTTCTTCGGGCCGCGCCTCACCGCCTGCCTCGGCGAGATCAAGTCATGGCTCGATCCGCGCGGCCTGATGAACCCCGGCAAGATCGTCGCGCCGAGCAGGATGGACGACAAGGGCCTGTTCCGCTTCAAACCCGGCTACGCGACGCAGGCGCCGGCGGCGGCGCTCGACTGGAGCGAATGGGGCGGCTACGACAAGGCCGTCGAGATGTGCAACAACAACGGCCATTGCCGGAAATTCGATGCCGGCACCATGTGCCCGTCGTTCCGCGCCACCGGCGACGAGGCGCACCTCACGCGCGGCCGCGCCAACACGCTGCGCCTCGCGCTCTCGGGCCAGCTGGGCGAGCGCGCCGACGCCGACGTGAAAGCGGCGCTCGACCTGTGCGTGTCCTGCAAAGGCTGCAAGCGCGAATGTCCGACGGGCGTAGACATGGCGCGCATGAAAATCGAATTCCTCGCGCACTATCGCAAGCACCACGGCGCGACGCTGCGCGACCGGCTCAT
>JAOUGZ010000119.1 GCA_029865405.1 Betaproteobacteria bacterium | reverse complement strand
GCCGTTCGTGCGTCCGAGCACCATCGCCGCGGTGCGCGACGCGCTCGAGCGCGGCGCGCTGCTCGCGGCGCCGTTCTGGCGCGCGCGCCGCGGCCATCCGGTCGGTTTCGCCGGGCGCCTGCGCGGTGCGCTCGAAGCATCGAGCGGCGACGAAGGCGCGCGGCGCGTGCTCGAGGCGCACGCCGCCGAGCTGGTGAAAGTGCCGGTGGGCGACCCGGGCGCGCTCCGCGACATCGACAAGCCCGCCGACCTTGCGCCGCCGCTGGCGGTGTAGCGCGGCCGCTTTCGGGTAGACTCGCCTCACGCATTCAGGAGGTGCGGCGCAGCGTGGAAACTGCCCAGCGTGCAGTGTTGTTCGCGGATGTCACGGACAGCACGCGCATCTACGAGACCCTCGGCGATGCGCAGGCGCATACGCTGATCGAGCAGCTGCTCTGGTTGCTGGGCAATGCCGCCGCCGGCCACGGCGGCACGGTGGTGAAGAAGCTCGGCGACGGCATGGTGTGCACCTTCCCCACCTCGGACGCCGCCTGCCGGGGGGCTTGCGACATGCAGCTCGCCGCGCTCAGCGCGCCCGCGGCGCGTCCCGCCGACCGCCTCGCGGTGCGCATCGGCTTCACCTTCGGCCCGGTGGTGCTTTCAGAGGGCGACGTGTTCGGCGACACGGTCAACGTGAGCTCGCGCCTGGTGGCGCTCGCGAATCCCGAGCAGGTGCTCACCACCCACCAGACCGTAGCGGCGATGGCGCCCGAGCTGCGCGCGCGCTGCCGCGAGCTGTTCCCGATCCGCGTGCGCGGCCGCCATGAGGAGATCATCGCCTGCAACGTGCGCTACCGCGAGGATCCCGACGCCACCGAGACCAACCTGAGGCTCACGACGCTGACGCGCGCGCGCGAGCTGGTGCTCAAGCTCACCCACGGCGGCGAGCTGCGCGTGGTGCGCACCGCCGGCACGGGGCTGCGCATCGGCCGCGACAAGGAAAACGACCTCGCGGTGGAGAGCCACTTCGCCTCGCGCTCGCACGCGCGCATCTACCCGCGCGAGGGCCATTTCGTGCTGCAGGACCTTTCGTCCAACGGCACCTACCTGCTGGTGGACGGCAGCACCTCCGAGATCCTGCTGCGGCGCGAGGAGGCGGTGCTCACCGAGCGCGGCTGGATCGGCCTCGGCAACAGCGCTGCGCGCCACGGCGACCACACGCTGCGGTTTCGCGTCGAGCCCGAGGGCGACTAGCCTGTAGAATCGCGGGCTTCGCCCCAGAGCCGAGCCCATGTCCGCCGCCGACCTGCTTGCCCGCACCGATCCCGAACTGTGGGACGCGATCAGCCTCGAGAACCGCCGCCAGGAGGACCATGTCGAGCTGATCGCCTCGGAGAACTACGTGAGCCCCGCGGTGCTCGCCGCGCAGGGCTCGGCGCTCACCAACAAGTACGCCGAGGGCTATCCCGGCAGGCGCTACTACGGCGGCTGCGAGTACGTGGACCTCGCCGAGACGCTCGCCATCGAGCGCGCGAAGAAGCTCTTCGGCGCCGGCTGGGCCAACGTGCAGCCGCATTCGGGCTCGCAGGCGAACCAGGCGGTGTACTTCGCGACCCTGAAGCCCGGCGACACGGTGCTCGGCATGTCGCTCGCGCACGGCGGGCACCTCACGCATGGCTCGCCCGTGAACCTCTCGGGCAAGCTGTACAGGTTCATTTCCTACGGCCTGGATGCGAAGGAGGAGATCGACTACGACCAGGCCGAAAAGCTGGCGCTGGCGCAGCGGCCGAAACTGATCGTGACCGGCGCCTCGGCCTACTCCCTGAAAATCGACTGGCGGCGCTTTCGCGCCATCGCCGATAGGTGCGGGGCATTGCTGATGGCGGACATGGCGCACTACGCCGGCCTGGTGGCGGTGGGCCTGTATCCCTCGCCGGTGGGCATCGCCGACTACGTGACCAGCACCACGCACAAGACGCTGCGCGGGCCGCGCGGCGGCTTCGTCATCGGCAACGGCGAACTGGGCAAGGCGGTGAACAGCATCGTCTTTCCCGGATTGCAGGGCGGGCCGCTGATGCACGTCATCGCCGCCAAGGCGGCGGCGTTCGGCGAGGCGCTCAGGCCCGAGTTCAAGGCGTACCAGCAGCAGGTGCTGGACAACGCCAAGGCCATGGCGCGCGTGTTGATGGCGCGCGGCGTGCGCATCGTCTCCGGGCGCACCGAGTCGCACATGATGCTCCTCGATCTGCGCTCGAAGCAGATCACCGGCAAGGACGCCGAGGCCGCCCTGGGGCGCGCGCACATCACGGTGAACAAGAACGCCGTGCCGAACGATCCGGAAAAGCCGATGGTGACCTCCGGCGTGCGCATCGGCACGCCGGCGATGACCACGCGCGGCTTTCGCGTCGCCGAGGCGGAAGCCCTCGCCGGGCTGATCGCCGACGTGCTGGACGATCCCGCGGACGAGGCGCAGCTGCGGCGCGTCGCCGGCGAGGTGAAGGCGCTCTGCGCCGCGCACCCGGTCTACGCGTAGGGCGCCATGCGCTGCCCGTTCTGCGGCCAGGACGACACCCAGGTGGTCGACTCGCGCTCGAGCACCGAGGCGAGCTCGATCCGGCGGCGGCGCAAGTGCCCCTCGTGCGACAAGCGCTTCACCACCTACGAGCGCGTCGACCTGAAGATGCCGCGGCTGGTGAAGAAGGACGGCAGCCGCACGGAGTTCGACCGCGACAAGATGGTCGGCAGCATGATGATCGCGCTGCGCAAACGCCCCGTGGCCACCGACGCGCTGGAAGCCGCGGTGCTGCGCATCGAGGAGCGGCTGCGCGCCCTGGGCGAGCGCGAGGTGCCCACCTCGCGCGTCGGCGACCTGGTGATGCGCGAGCTCGCCAAGCTCGACAAGATCGCCTACATCCGCTTCGCTTCCGTCTACCGCAGCTTCGAGACGCCGGAGGACTTCCGCGAGGCGCTGCAGGAAGTGAAGGCGAAGAAACGGCGCAAGTGAGCTCGTTCTCGTCGTTCGACCAGGCGATGATGCAGCGCGCGCTGCTGCTCGCGGAGCGCGGGATGTACACGACGACGCCCAATCCGCGCGTCGGCTGCATATTTGTCAAAGGCGGGAAGGTCGTCGGCGAGGGCTGGCACGAGAAGACCGGCGGTCCGCATGCGGAGGCGCGGGCGCTGGTTCAGGCGAGCGCGGGGGCGAAGGGCGCCACTGCCTACATCACCTTGGAACCCTGCAACCATCACGGCAAGACGCCGCCTTGTGCGGAGGCCTTGATCAAGGCGGGGGTAATGCGCGTGGTGGCGGCGATGCGCGATCCGAATCCGGGTTCGAAGAAGGGCGGCGATGCGATTGCGGCTGCCGGGATCGATTTCGAGTCCGGATTGATGGAGGAGGAGGCGAGGGAGCTCAACATCGGGTTCGTTTCGCGCATGACCCGCGGGCGGCCGTGGGTGCGGATGAAGATCGCGGCGACCCTGGATGGCCGTACGGCACTTAGTAATGGAGTGTCGCAGTGGATAACCGGGGAAGCGGCGCGCAAGGACGGGCATCGCTGGCGCGCCCGCGCTTGCGCGATCCTGACTGGCGCCGGGACCGTGCGGGCGGACGATCCGCAGATGACGGTGCGCGACGTGGAGACCGCGCGGCAGCCGTTGCGCGTCATTGCCGACAGTCATCTGGAGACGCCGGCGGGGGCGCGAATCCTGCAGGGGGACAAGGTGCTGATCTTCGCCGGACGGGAAGGAAAGGCGCCGCCGAACAGCGAAGTCGTGGTGTTGCCCAATCCCCAGGGGAAGGTGGAATTGAAGAAGATGCTGGAGGAGCTGGGGCGGCGCGGGGTGAACGAGCTGCACGTCGAAGGCGGATTCAAGCTGAACGGGTCCCTGGTGCGCGAGGGCTGCGTGGATGAGTTCCTGATCTATCTCAATCCCAGCTTGCTGGGCGATTCCGCGCAGGGGATGGTGAATCTCGCCGAAATGACTTCCCTGGATCAGCGCGTTGCGCTGAAATTGAAATCGGTCGAGCGGGTCGGCGACGATATTCGAGTGATCGCGAGGGCCTGATGTTTACCGGGGTTGTCCAGGCGGTGGGGAAGATCGTCAGTGTGCGGCCCTTCGTGGTGGATGCGGGGAAGCTTCCGGTTGGAGATCTGAAGATCGGGGATTCGGTTTCCGTCCAGGGCGCGTGCCTGACGGTGGTCAAGAAGAAGGGCAAGCGGCTGTCGTTCGACGTTTCCCAGGAGACGCTGGATTGCACTTCGGGTCTGGATCGTCCTGGCAACGTGAACCTGGAGAAGGCGATGCGGTTATCGGATCGGCTTGGCGGCCATCTGGTGAGCGGGCACGTCGACGGGGTGGGGTTGCTGCTGCGGGTGAAGGGGAGCGTGTATACGTTTCGTGCGCCGAAGGCGGTGGCGCGCTATGTCGCGCCCAAGGGGTCGGTGTGCATTGACGGGGTGAGCCTGACGGTAAACCGGGTGAACGGGGCGGAGTTCGAGGTAAATCTGATTCCGCATACGCTGACGGTGACCACGCTGTCGCGGCTGAAGCCGGGGGCGGAGGTGAACATGGAGGCGGATCTGGTGGCGCGGTATATTGAAGGGTTGGCGAAGGCTGCACAGGGGGTGCAGCGGTAGCCGCGTCACGGATCGGAAGCAAGTATTTGGATCCGTGATCCCGGGATTGGATGAGTGTCAACATGGGCAAGCTTGCAGTGTCGGAAACTTGTTCCTGCATGCACGTGCGTTCTTAGCCGAGCGTCCATCGCCTGATCACTGGTTAGGCCGTTCCGAGAGAGGTGCAACTCATGCCCTGCAAGTACGCGATCGCGCAGGAGGGGAAGGTCGTGATAGAGCGATGGACAGGCACGGTCTCTCGCCAGGAGCTCATGGCGCACAAGAAACAGCAGGCGCTCGATCCATCGATCAAGGAAAATGCATCGGTGTTATCGGATTGCACGAGCGCCGTGTTCGCGCTTTCGCCCGACGACATTGGCAGGATCTCCGCAATGGACACGGGTCCGGACAAGGACCCGAAGATCACGCGCTACGCCTTTCTGGTCAACGACGACACCTACGAAAGCGCGCGCCAATTCTCCGATCAGGTAAACAAGGGCGGAAAGAGCGTCATTATCTTCGCTTCCCTGGAAGTCGCTTCGCTGTGGCTGGGCCTTGACGCGTCGACGGTGCGCGAGCTGATCGCCGGCGCTGACGGCTAGAGTGTTCGGCGCGCCTCGGACTGGCCACGAGGCGCAAACGCCGACGCAGGGAAGACGTCGAAGAGCGGCGCACCCGCAGCGAGCAGTGCCGAATGACACCCGCATGAATCCCGACCCCAAGCTTCCGCCGAATCAGATGTCACCTTGGGCTGAACGTCTTGGCGCCTACTTGGCGGCCTCACCGCGCCCGTTGAACCCTTTCGGAAGAGGATGACCATGTTCGAACGCCAATGCTGGTGGATCACCGGCGCCTCTTCCGGAATCGGCGCAGCGCTCTCGCGTGCCCTGGCGGCCCGGGGCGCGAGCGTCGTGCTGTCCGGGCGGAACGTGTCGGCACTCGAGGCGGTGGCTCGCGACTGCAAGGACGCGCGGGTGCTTGCGTTCGAAGCGACGGACTTCGACCAGATCCCGGCCATCGCCGAGCGTGCCTGGTCCTGGAAGGGCCGCATCGACGGGCTGGTGAACAACGCCGGCGTGTCGCAGCGCTCGCTGGCAGTGGAAACCGCCTTCGCCGTCTACGAGAAGATGATTGCGGTCGACCTGATGGGGCCGATCGCCTTGACGCAGGCGCTCCTTCCCAGAATGGTGCAAGCCGGCGGCGGCCGGATCGTCGCCATCGCGAGCGTGGCCGGCATGGCGGGCATCCCGCTGCGCTCGGCCTACTGCGCGGCCAAGCACGGGCTGATCGGCTATCACGATGCGGTGCGCGCCGAGAACGAGCATCTCGGCGTCAAGGTGCACGTCATCGCGCCCGGCTCGGTCAGGACCGACGTGTCGCGAAACGCGCTTACCGCCGACGGCTCGAAGCGCGGAGTCAGCGACAAGGCGATCGACAATGGCATGCCCCCCGAGGACGTGGCCGACCAAATTCTGCAAGCCGTCGAGTCGGACAAGCGCGAGCTGATTCTCGCGAAAGGCGCGGAGTACGAGATTCCGCAACTGCGTCGGAAAGATCCCGACTTGCTGTTCGAGCGCATGTCGGCGATGGTGCGCGAGGGCTACGCCCGTAGGCTGGCCGCCGACAAGACCAGGGGCTGAGTCGTCCGTCCCTAGCCTGTGCGCTTGAGCACCACCGCCAGCTCCGCGATCCCCGCCGGATGCGTGGTGCGCGCATACGGCGGCTTGGGCCAATCCCAGCGCGACTCGGGAAAGAGCGCGCGCATGCCGTTGATGTCGCAGTGATACGGCGGGCCCTGGATGAATCCCTGCGCAGCTTCCGCGCGCGGCAGCTGCAAAAACAGCGCGAATAGTCTCCCACCTGGCCGCAGCCACTGGTACAGCCGGTCCGCGTACTCGCGCCACTGGTCCGGATACAGCGCGCAGAGGCAGGTCTGCTCGTAGATGGCGTCGAACGGCCGGTCGGGCTCCCACGCGAGCACGTCGGCCCGTACGATCGCCGCGTCGACCTCGGCCTCGCTGATCCTGCGGTGCGTACGCGCGATCGCCTCGTCGGCGTAATCGAGCCCCGTGACCTCGAACTTCGCCATGGCGAGCTCGGCGACCTCGTACCCCGAGCCACAGCCAGGGACCAGGATGCGGCAGGGCTGGAGCGCGCCTGAGGCAAGCCACGCGCCGAGCTGCGGGCTGGATGCGCCCCGGTCCCACGGCGTGTTGCCCGTAGAGAAGCGCTCCTCCCAGAAGTCCTTGTCGGGCCCGGCCATGGCCGGAATCCTATCGTTCCCCGGGCCCTCGGAAACCCGGCTCGCCGAAATCGAGCGGCACTGGCCCTATCGAGACCTGCCGCGTCTCGGGCAGCCCGGTTACGGAATGTCCACGGGCCGCGTGAACACGTAGCCGTTGGCCCGGACCTGCGTGTGGCATCCGTGGCACCCCTGCTCGAAGCTCGCGTTCTTGCCTAAAGGCTTGCGCTCCGTCCCGAGCCAGCGGGCATAGCCCCAGCCGCCGGTGGCGGCGAAGCGCTTCGCGTCCTTGATCATGAATTCCTGCGCACGGAATTCGCCCGGCACGGTCGCCGCGGGCCACGCGTCGTGCCGCGCGTTCTTCCACACGATCTTGCCGAGGATGGCGCCGTCGGGCCACGGATTGGTCCGCCCGCTGCGCGCGGCGCCGATCGCGAGATCGTTGCCGACGATCACGCGCATCGTGTCGTTGTCGCTGCGGTGTGAGACTGCGATGACACGCCAGTCCTTGTAGCCTTCGGGAAGGTCAATGCCGTTGGGCGAGCGGGCCGCGGACTGGGCTGCCGCCATTCCGGACCCCGCGAGGCAGAGAACGCCGATGGCGCAGCCGATCGCGGATTGGCAGGAAGACGGGTGCGTCACAGTTGAGTTCCTCCTGATCGAAGACTAACCGCGAACGTGCGGGGATTCGCACGCGTCGCCCGCACATGCCGGCGGGTGTTCGGCTTCTGCCAGCACCCCTCGCTG
>JAOUGZ010000650.1 GCA_029865405.1 Betaproteobacteria bacterium | reverse complement strand
TCCGGGCGTGCGGCTTACATCGGGGCCAGAGCATCAATTGCTCACAAACAGGCCGGTTATAGTGACGCAGTCCGACCTTCTCTCGTCATCCCATTTGCCGTTGCAGCAATGGGGAAGTCCTTATAGGGAAGTCCTTATAGGAAGTCCTTATAGTTCAATAACCAGCATGAAGTGCGGCCTATCATAGCCTCCACCCGCCCTCATCCCTTGTCCTTCAACGTCTTAACCCTCGGCGGCCCCGTGATAGACCGCAGGAAAAGGCACAACACGCTGATCTCACGCCGCTATCGCGAAAAGCGATAGCAATCCGCTACTCCGGCACGACGATCTTCGAATCCTCGCGGTTGCCCCACTCGCCCCACGATGACACGTAGTTCTTCACCCGCGGATAGCCTAGCGACTTCAGCGCAATGAAGGTGCTCGCCGAGCGGTAGCCGCCCTGGCACAGGGGAATCACGGTCTTGTCGGGCGTCACGCCGCGCGACTCGTAGAGCCTGCGCATCTCGTCCGCCGGCCGGTACCTGCCCTTTGCATCCAGGTGCTCGCGCCAGAACACGTGCACCGCACCGGGAATGGTGCCGACGCGGCGCGCCCGCTTCTCGACGCCCCGGTACTCCGACTCGCGCCGCACGTCGAGAATGACCGTGTTCGCATCGCCGATCGCCTGATGGACGTCGAACCGCGTCGCCAGCAGCTCGAGGTTGATCTTGCCCTTGAACGGCGGCGCGGTGGGCGGCGCCTTCGTCGGATCGACGGGCGCCGGCGCCTGCGTCACCGGCTGAAGCTTTCCCCCGGAAGCAAGCCACGCCTGCGTCCCGCCGTCGAGAAGTCGCACATCGGGATGGCCCAGCACCGCCAGCAACCACACCGCGCGCGCCGCGCGCTCGCCCGATTCGTGGTCGTAGATCACCACCGGCCGGTCCACCGTCACGCCGCGCGCGCCGAACAGAACGCGGAATATGGCAAGGAAGGCGTTCAGCGGCGCTTCCGACGAGTCGTTCAGGCTGACGCCGTAGATGTCCAGGTGCCGGCTGCCAGCGATGTGGCCCAGCGCAAAGTCCTCCGCGGGACGCAGGTCGACCAGCGTCACCGCATCCAGGCGCTCGCGCAGGCCGTCCGCGCCGATCAGAAGACGCTGTTCGGGATAACCCCCTACTTGCACTTCAGGTTTGCCGACCAGTTCTCGATCGGCCTGGTGCAATCGACCTCGTTCACCTGCCGCGTCGCATCGAGCCCGCGCGGCGCCGCGCGCTCGGGCTCGAGTCCGCGCTCGCGCGCGGCCGCGCTGCGCGCGTACTCCGCCGCGATGAGGCCGATGCCGATCAGCGCCCAGGCCGCGGCGCTGCCGCTGCCGCTGCCGCTGTAGTTGACGGAGACACCGGTACTGACGGTCGTCGTGCCGCTGCCCGAACTCATCTGCACGCTCGTATGCGAGCAGGCGGAGAGCAGAACTGCGATCAGCAATGCAGGCAATCTCATGACGTCGCCCTTGCCAGCCGATCCCGCACCCCGGCCCATTCCGGGGTCTCGGGCGGCGCTTCGACGAGGATACTCTCGCACCCCGCGCCGTCCAACTCGCGCAGTGCGGCATACAGGCGCTGCGCGTAGCCGAGCGGCTCGCGCGGCATGCGCAGCCAGTACTCCACGCGCTCATCCGGGCGCGAGAACGCGAGCACCGCCACCTTGTCGCCCAGGCGCGCGATCTCGCGGTCGAGCTCGTGCGGCGGCACGAGGCGCGCGGGGGTCTTCGGCGCGTAATGGCGCTCGAGCCCGCCCGAATGGCGCGGCGAGTCGGCGCGTTTCTCCTGGATCAGGACACCGAGGGCCTGCTCGAGCTCCTGGCGCGAAATCCTTCCCGGCCTGAGGAGCACCGGATCCTCCCCGGACAGATCGACGATGGTGGACTCGATCCCGACTTCGCTCGGCCCGCCGTCGAGCACGATCTCGGCGTCGCCGCCCAGATCCGCTTTCACGTGCGCGGCGGTGGTCGCCGAGATCGCGCCGAAGCGGTTCGCGGAGGGCGCGGCGATGCCGCCGCCGAAGGCCTTCAGCAATTCCTGCGCGACCGGATGCGCCGGGACGCGCAAGCCGATGGTGTCCTGCCCGCCGGTAACGAAGTCGCCCGCCGTCTTCGAGCGCTTGAGCACCAGGGTGAGCGGCCCGGGCCAGAATCTTTCAGCGAGCTTCCTCGCGCCTTCCGGCACGTCGCGCGCCCAGGCGAACGCCTGCTTCGCGTCGGCGAAGTGCACGATCACTGGATGATCCGCAGGGCGACGCTTGGCGGCGTAAAGCCGCGCCACGGCCTCGCGGCTGGAGGCATCCGCCCCCAGTCCATATACGGTCTC
>JAOUGZ010000118.1 GCA_029865405.1 Betaproteobacteria bacterium | reverse complement strand
GACGCGCGCCTGGAACTCGGGGAAGTCCTCGGGCAGCGTGCCGCGCAGCGGCCGGATCACGTTCCAGCCCCAGTCGGCGGTGAGCTCGATCGCCTTGATCTTCACTTCGAGCGTGTCGCCGGGCATCGCGCCCTTCACCGCCACCGGGCCGGTGAGGATGTGCGGGCCAAGCTGGGGCTTGAGCTTGGTGATGATCTCCTGGTGCACGGGCGTAAAGCGCGTCTCTCCCGGCGCGACGTCGGCCCAGCCCGAGACCGTGTCCACCACCACCGTGTCGCCGGAGTCCACCTCCAGGCGCGCCGGCAGCTTGGCGTCGAAGTAGCCCCAATGCACGTTCTCGAGCGACGGATTGAGCGTGTGCTGTGCCATGACCGGCCTCCTATTCAGTGCCCGCGCGCGACGCCGAGATGCTGATCGAGGATCTCGGGTGAACGATCGAGCTCGGCGGGGGTGCCCTGGAACACGAAGCGCCCCGCCGATACGACGTAGATGTAGTCCGCGACCGCCATCGCCAGTGCGAAGTTCTGCTCCACGAGCAGCACCGCGTGGCCGTGCTCGCGCATGCTCTTCATGATGCCCTCGACCTGCTGCACGAGCTTGGGCGACAGGCCTTCCGACGGCTCGTCCATGAGGATCAGGTCGGGATTGGCCATCAGCGCGCGGCCTACCGCGAGCATCTGCTGCTCCCCGCCCGAGAGCGCGCCCCCGGGATGGTGGATGCGCTCGGCGAGCTGCGGGAACTGCTCGAGTACCGCCTGCAGGTTCCAGCGCCCGGCCCGCGGCCGCGCGAGGCCGCTCGTCGGCAGGAGCAGGTTCTCGCGCACCGAAAGCGAGCGGAAGATGCGTCGTCCCTGCGGCACCAGCGCGACGCCGCTCTGTGCGATGGCGTACGGCGGCCGGCCGGAGAGCGACTGCCCGTGGAACCGGATCTCGCCGTCGCGCGGTGGCGTGAGGCCCGCCACCGAGCGGATGAAGGTGGTCTTGCCCATCCCGTTCCTGCCGAGGATGGCGACGATGCTGCCTTCCCGCTGCTCGAGCGAGAGCCCCTGCAGCACGTAGCTGTCGCCGTAGTACGTGTGGATGCCGCGAACCGAGAGCAGCGCTTCAGGCATGGCCGAAATAGACGTCGCGCACTTCGGAATTGGCGCGCACCTCGTCGGGCGAGCCCTCGAGGATCACGCGTCCCTGGTGCAGCACGGTGACGCTGTCGGCGAGGCCGAGCGCCACGTCCATGTCGTGCTCGATCATGAGCACGGTGATGTCGCGCGGCAGCCCGGCGATCATCTGCGAGATGCGCTGGCGCTCGGCCGGCGACAGCCCGGCGCAGGGTTCGTCCAGAAACAGCACCTTCGGATTGGTATTCAGCGCGAGCGCGAGCTCGAGCTGGCGTCGCTCGCCGTAGGAGACGAGCTTCGCCGGCTGGTCGGCGCGGCCTTCGAGCCCCACGCGCTCCAGGCTATCGAGCGCCTGCCGCCGCACCGCCGCGTAGGCCGCCACCGGCCGGTGCATCACCCACTTCCGGCGATCGGTGCCGACGATGGCGAGCGCCAGGTTTTCGCCGAGGGTCAGGTCGGGAAACACGTTGGTGATCTGGAAGGTGCGCCCCATGCCGAGGGCGGTGCGGCTGTACTCCGCGAGGCGCGTGACGTCGCGCCCGAACAGCGCCACGTTCCCGCTCGTAGGCTTGAGCGTGCCGGTAATGCAGTGGAAAAGCGTCGTCTTGCCGGCGCCGTTCGGTCCGATGAGCACGCGCCGCTCGCCCGCAGCCACCGCGAGCGAGACGCCGTCCACGGCCGCGAGCCCGCCGAACACCTTGGCGAGGCCATCGACGCGAAGCGCCTGCTCAGCCATCGCGGCCCTTCGCGAGCCGGGCGCGGATCCGCGCGGCGATACCGACCAGTCCCTGCGGCGCCCACAGCACCGTGGCGATGAACACCACGCCCATGATGGCGTGGTGCATCTCTACGAAGCTCGACACCCAGTTCCTCAGACCCAGGACCACGGCCGCGCCGAGGAACGGGCCGACGATGGTCCCCGTGCCGCCGACGATCGCCATCAGCGCGGCTTCCACCGAGACGGGGAAGGACGCAGCGACCGGATTGACGAACTTGTTGTAGTAGACGTAGAGCACGCCGGCGAAGCTCGCGAGCGCTCCCGAGAGCGCGAACGCCGCGTACAGGTGCAGGCTGGTGCGGTACCCGAGGCTCTGCATGCGCGTTTCGCTCGCCTTGATGCCGCGCAGCGCGAGGCCGAAGGGCGAGCGGATGAGCACGCGGTAGCCCAGGCCGCACAGCACGATCGCGGCGAGCACCACGTAGTAGTACTGCGTATGCGAGCCGACGGCGAGCGGGCCGAGCGCGGGGAAGGGAACGTTGGTGACGCCGTTGTCGCCGCCGGTGAACGAGGACCAGCGGTGCGCCACGCCCCACACCACGTAGCCGAAGGCGATGGTGATGAGGATGAAGTACACGCCGCGCGTCCTCACCGCGAGGCCGAAGAGGAGCGCGAGCGCCGTGCCCATGAGGATCCCGGCGGGCGCGGCGAGCGCGGTCGGCACGCCGTAGCGCACCTGCAGGATCGCGACGGTGTAGGCCGACACCGCGAAGAAGGACGCGTGCGTGAGCGAGAACAGCCCCGCGTGCCCGAGCAGCAAGTCCACCGACAGTGCCAGCAGGCCGAAGATGTACATCTGCGTCACGAGCCCGGTCCAGAACGGGCCGGCCGCGAACGGCAGCGCAAGCGCGGCGGCGAGCGCGACCAGGATCAGGACGAGGCGCCCCTGGCCCATCAGTACTCCCTGCCGAAGAGGCCGCGCGGACGAAAGAGCATCAGCAGCGCGATCGGGCCGAAGAGGACGAAGTACGAGAACTCGGGCAGCAGCCAGCGCCCGTAGGCGTCGAGCAGTCCGACGATCAGCGCGCCGATCATGGCGCCCTCGAGGCTGCCGAGGCCGCCCACGATCACCACGACGAGCGCGTACACCAGGATCTCCCATTCCGCGCCCGGATACAGCGTGAGGAAGGCGCCGCCCGCCACGCCCGCGAGCCCCGCGAGGAACGACGCCAGCGCCGAGACCATGACGAACAGGCGATCCACGTTGATGCCGGTGGCGTTCACCTGCTCGCGATCGTCCACGCCCGCGCGCACCACCGCGCCGAGCTGCGTCTTCTTGTAGAGAAGCCAGAGCAGCACGCCCACGGCGACGCCGAGGAAGATCAGCACGAAGCGGTACTTCGGGTAGTAAACGTCGCCCGGCAGGATCACTGCGCCCTTCAGGTAGGCCGGCGCCGGCACCATCAGGTTATCGCCGCCCCAGATCTGCAGCGCGACGTCGCCCAGCACGAACGCCACGCCCACCGTGAGCAGCACCTGCGCGAGGTGGTTCTCGCCCGTGCGCCGGATGAGGAAGCGGTCGATGAAGTAGCCGACGACGACGATCGCCGCGCCGCCGCCGGCGAGCGCGAGCGCGAAGCTGCCGGTCTTCTCGGCGATCGAGAGGCCGATGTAGCCGCCGAGGAGGTAGTACGCGCCGTGCGCCATGTTCACCACGCGCATCAGGCCGAAGGACAGCGTGAAGCCGCTCGCCAGCAGAAACAGCAGCGCCGCGAGCGAGACGCCGTTGATCGCCTGCAGGATCGCGCTGGTCATCGCGGCGCGGGCAAGAAAAAGGGCGGGCGTCGCCGCCCGCCCTTCACGGGGCTCATGCCTCTAGCGCTTGTAGGGACCGCGCGCGAGGAAGTCCTTCGGGTCGAAGGTCCAGAACTGCGACACGCCCTCGTAGGTCTTGAAGGGCACGTTGGTCAGCACGTCCCCCAGCACCGGGTGCTTGATCTTCTGGATCTTCGAGATATAGACGTTCTGGATCGGGTTGCCGTAGTCGTCCATGCGCAGCGGCCCGCGCGGTCCCTTGATGGTGACCGTGCGCATCGCGTTCAGGAACGCGTCGCGATCCTCCACCTTGCCGCCGATCTTGTCGATCGCCGTCTTCGTCCACAGCCCCGCGGAATACGCCGACTCGCCGAACCAGGACGGCAGCCGCTTGGTGCGCTTGGCGAACTCCGTGGTGAAGGCGATGTTCTCCGGCGTCTGCAGGCCGGCGGCGTAGTTGAGCGAGTTGCCGATCAGCCCGATCGCGCGGTCGTCCATCTGCGGCAGCACGTCCTGGTGCATCCAGTAGCCGCCGTAGATCTTCTTCTTCTTGTCCATGCCGAAGTTGAACCAGGCTTCGAACAGGCGCACGCGGTCCGGTCCCACCACCACCGCCGAGACGCCGTCGGTATCCTCGGGGATCGCGGCGATGGTCGGGCCGTAGTCCTTGGTGCCGATCGGGTTCCAGATCATCTTCGCCACCTTGCCGCCGAGCGCGGTGAAGGTGCGCACCGCGCCGAGCGTGACTTCATGGCCCCAGGTGTAGTCCTGGCCGATGAAGGTGACGTTCCTCAGGCCGAGCTCCTTGTACATGTACTCGCCCCAGGGGTGCCCGATCTGCGAGGCCGACACGGCGGTGCGCACCACGGTCGGGCTGCGCTCCCACTTGGTGATGACGTCCGCGCCCGCCGCGTCCATAACCAGCGGCACGCCCGTTTCCTTGCTCACCTGCGCCACCGCGGGACCCTCGTGGCCGCAGAGCGGCCCCACCATGAAGTGCACCTTCTCCTGGTGCACGAGGCGCCGCGCCTGGGTGAGCGCCTGGTCCGGGTTGCAGGTGGTGTCGGCGATCACATATTCGACTTTGCGGCCACCGGCGGTGTGCCCCGCCTGGTCCCAGAACATCTTCCAGCCGTCGACCATGTCCTTGCCGGGCGTGGCGAGGGGGCCGGTGACGGGCGCGAGCACGCCGATCTTGATCGGGCCGCTCTGTGCGTGCGCGGCGGCGGCGAGTGACAACGAGGCGAGCGCGACGAGCGACCACGAAATCAGGGAACGAACGGGTTGCATGGCGCTCCTCCTCCGGTGCGGGTTGCAACGTTGATATGTGATCACATTATACTGAGGGCCTTCACGCCGCTGTCAATCCGTTTTGCGAAAAGGCGCCCTCGTCCTGAAAGTCGTGCAAGGCTCGCTCGCCGGCATCGCGCCGGTCGAGACCGGCACGCTCGGCCAGCGCGTCTACAGCGGGCTGCGCGACTTTCTCATGGCCGGACAGCTTCAGCCCGGCCAGAAGCTGACGCTGCGCGAGCTCGCCGCGGCGCTGAACGTCAGCCCGATGCCGGTGCGCGAAGCAGTACGGCGCCTCGCCGCCGAGGGCGCCCTCGAGATGCTGCCCAATCGCCGCATCCGCGTGCCGGTGATGACCAAGGCGCGCTTTCGCGAGCTCCTGCGCATTCGCATCGCCATCGAGGGCCTTGCGGTGGAGGAAGCGACGCGCCGCATGCGCATGGACGACGTTGATCGCATGGAGGAGCTGAACCGGCAGTTCGCCGCCGAGATGCAGCGTCGCCAGGCCGACGGCGTGAAGCTGTGGCGCATCAACAAGGACATCCATTTCATCCTGTATGAGGCTGCGGGCATGCCGAACCTGCTGCCGCTGATCGAGGGACTGTGGCTGCAGATCGGGCCGGTGCTGCATCTCTCGCTCAGGATGCGCGCCAACGCCAACGCGCGCGGCCGCAACCCTGCGCCCAACTGGCACAAGCGCATGATCCTGGGGCTGCGCAAGCGCGACGCGGCTGCCGCGCGCCGAGGCCTGGTCGGCGACGTGACGAGCGCCGGCGACCAGATCCTCGCCGAGGGCAACCTGCCCGACTGACATGGCTGAGCCGCTACGCTTTGGCAAGAGCTCCCCGCGCAGCGAGGACGACCCGCTGCTCGCCGGCCGCGGCCGCTTCACCGACGACCTGAAGACCGCGGGCCACGCGCGTGCAGCGTTCGTGCGCTCGGCGATGGGGCACGCGAAGCTCCGCGGCGTCGACATCAAGGCGGCGGCTAAGATGCCGGGCGTGCTGGCGGTGATCACTGGCGCAGAGCTCTCGCTGGGGGCGATCCCGCCGGGCGTGCTGCTCCCGGGCCGCGACGGCAAGCCGATGTTCGCCACGCAGATGCCGGTGCTCGCCACCGATCGTGTGCGCTACGTGGGAGAGCCAATCGCCGTGGTGGTCGCCGAGACGCTACCGCAGGCGCTCGACGCCGTCGACGCAGTCGAGGTGGACTACGAGGAACTGCCCGCCGCCTCCACCGTGGCGCGCGCGCTCGCCAAGGGCGCCCCCGCCCTCTACGAGGCGGCCCCGGGCAATATCGCGCTCGACTGGGAGCACGGCGATGCCGCCGCCGTGGACGCCGCCTTCAAGGTTGCCGCGCACAAAGTCGCGGTGCGCCTCGAGGACACGCGCGTCGCGCCGACCGCGCTCGAGCCGCGCGCGGCGAGCGCCGCGTGGGACGGGAAGCGCTACACGCTCACGGTCTCCACGCAGGGCGTGGCGCTCGTGCGCAAGGTCCTCGCCGAGAACGTCTTCAAGTGCCCGCCCGAAGCGATCCGCGTGCTCACGCACGACGTCGGCGGCGGCTTCGGCATGAAGGTGCAGACCTACGCCGAGTACGCCGCGCTGATGGCCGCGACGAAGCGCGTCGGCCGCCCGGTGCACTGGTGCGCGACGCGCCTGGAGAGCTTTCTCGCCGATACCCACGGCCGCGACGGCATCCTCGAGGGCGAGCTCGCGCTCGACAAGGACGGGAAGTTCCTGGCGCTGCGCGCGCGCACGCAGGTCGGCATCGGCGCCTACGCCTCGACCTACGCCGCGATCGTCGCCACCAACAACACCAAGAACTGTCTCTCGAGCGTCTACCGCATCCCTGCGATCCATGCGGGCGTGAGGATGGTGCTGACCAACGCCGCGCCGCTCGGACCGTACCGCGGCGCGGGCCGGCCCGAGGCGATCTATCTCGTAGAGCGCCTGATCGACGAGGCGGCGCGTGCGACGGGCATCGACCGCGTCGAGCTGCGCCGCAAGAACCTGATTCCGGTGTCGGCGATGCCGTACAAGGCACCGAGCGGCCAGACCTACGACAGCGGCGAGTTCGAGGCGGTGCTCGACAAGGCGCTCGCGCTCGCCGACTGGCAGGGGTTTGCCGCGCGGCGCAAGGCGTCCGCGGCGAAGGGGAAGCTGCGCGGCATCGGCGTGTGCTGCTTCCTCGAGGTCGCGGGCGGTGCGCCGCTCAACGAAACCGCCGATCTGCGCTTCGACGCGGACGGCGCCGCGGTGCTGCGCACCGGCGCGCAGGCCATGGGCCAGGGGCAGATGACCACCCTGCCCCTGATCCTCGCGCAGCAGCTGCAGATGGACGTGGCCCGCATCCGCATCGTGCAGGGCGACAGCGACGAGGTGCCGGGCGGCATCCCGACCGTGGCCTCGCGTTCCACCATGATGGTGGGCGGCGCGATGCAGCTCGCCGCCGCCGAGGCGATCAAGAAGGGCAAAGACGCCGCCGCCGAGCTGCTCGAGGCGGCCGCCGCCGATATCGAGTACGGCAAGGGCGAGTTCCGCGTTGCCGGCACCGACCGGCGCCTGGGCTGGAGGGAGCTCGCGCAGGGCAAGGCCGACGCGCTCAAGACGGTGGCCACCTTCGCCGCGCCGGAGATGAGCTTTCCCAATGGCTGCCATGTATGCGA
>JAOUGZ010000649.1 GCA_029865405.1 Betaproteobacteria bacterium | reverse complement strand
TGTGCTTTCTCACGTGCTGCCGGCCCCAGGACGACTCGTAGATATAGTCCCCCAGGAACGCGACCAGGTCCGGGGCATCGGCGGCGATGTACCGGTGCGCGCCGTAGTAGCCCTGCTCGTACTGCTGGCAGGAGGCGAAGGCGAAGCGCAGCCGTTCCACCGCCGCGTCCGGGCGCGGCGCGGTGCGCGTGCGCCCGACCGGGCTTACCGCGTCCCCGGCCATGAAGCGGTACCAGTACCAGCGGTCGGGCTCGAGCCCCCTCGTCTCCACGCGCACCGAGTGTGCCCAATCGGGCTCGGCAACGGCGTTTCCCGTAGCGACGATCCTCGACAGGGCATCATCCGCGGCGATTTCCCAGCGCACCGGCAGCGCGACCGGCGGCAACTCGCCCAGGAGCCGTGACCACAGCACCATGCCGCCCGGATGCGGATAGCCCGAGGCGACGCCCAGGGCGAAGGGATCGGCGGCAAAGCGCGGCGCGCTCTGCGCGCAACCGGGGAGCGCGGGCGAAACACCCGCGGCGGCGAGCGCCTGCAGGAACCTTCTACGATCGATCATGCCGATAGAATAGCGGGGGAACGTTACGGAGAGCGCAATGATTCATTTCGTCGTGCACGAGGAGGGCGATGGCGTCGGCGTGGTCGTCGTCGAGGGCGTGAAGCAGGGCCAGTCGCTCACCGGCTGGATCATGGAGGACGACAAGGAAATCAGGATCACGGCGAAGAGCGACATCCCGATCGGCCACAAGCTCGCGCTGAAGGACTACAAGCCCGGCGACACGGTGATCAAGTACGGCGTCGACATCGGCAAGGTGGTGGCGCCGATCGCCAAGGGCGAGCACACGCACATCCAGAACCTGAAAACCAAGCGGTGGTGATCATGGAACTGCAAAAAGCGAGCTTTTGGGGTTTTAAGCGTGAGAACGGCCGTGTAGGCGTCAGGAACCACGTCCTCATCCTGCCGGTGGACGACCTGTCCAACGCCGCGGCGCAGGCGGTGGAGAACAACGTGAAGGGCACGCTCGCCATCCCGCATCCCTACGGGCGGCTGCAGTTCGGCGCCGACCTGGACCTGCATTTCCGCACGCTGATCGGCACCGGGTGCAATCCCAACGTCGCCGCCGTGGTGGTGATCTGCATCGAGGACGGCTGGGCGAAGAAGGTCGCCGACGGCATCGCCGCCACCGGCAAGCCCGTGTCCTACTTCGGCATCGAGCAGCACGGCGACCACGACACCATCATGCGCGCCTCGAAGGCGGCCAAGGAGTACGTGCAGTGGGCCTCCGAGCTCAGGCGCGAAGAGCGCCCGCTGAAGGACCTGTGGGTGTCCACCAAGTGCGGCGAGTCCGACACCACCTCGGGCTGCGGGGCGAACCCGACGGTCGGCAATGCCTTCGACAAGCTCTACCCGCACAAGGTGACGCTCGCCTTCGGCGAGACCACCGAGCTGACCGGCGGCGAGCACCTGGTCGCCGCGCGCTGCCGCAACGACGAGGTGCGCAAGAAGTTCCAGTTCATGTTCGACCGCTACCAGGCGATCATCGACAAGCACAAGACGAGCGATCTCTCCGACTCGCAGCCCACCAAGGGCAACATCGCCGGCGGCCTCACCACCATCGAGGAGAAGGCCCTGGGCAACATCCAGAAGATCGGCCGCAAGTGCATGATCGACGGCGTGCTCGACAAGCACGAGGAGCCGACCGGCCCGGGGCTGTGGTTCATCGATTCATCTTCGGCCGCCGCGGAGATGGTGACGTTGTGCGCCGCCGCCGGCTATACGGTGCACCTGTTCCCCACCGGCCAGGGCAACGTGATCGGCAACCCGATCCTGCCGGTGATCAAGCTGTGCGCCAATCCGCGCACCGTGCGCACGATGTCCGAGCACATCGACGTCGATGTCTCCGGCCTGCTGAGAAAGGAAATGAATCCCGACCAGGCGGGTGACCTGCTGCTCGAGAGCATGCTGCGCACCGCCAACGGCCGTCTCACCGCGGCCGAAGCGCTCGGGCACCGCGAGTTCGTGCTGACGAGGCTCTACGAAAGCGCTTGACGCTTTCGTCCATGCGCAATCCGCCTAGCACTTTCGTGCTGGTGCACGGCGCCTGGCACGGCGGGTGGTGCTGGCGGCGCGTCGCCGAGCGGCTGCAGAAGCCGGGACATCGCGTCTTCACCCCGACGCTGACGGGCCTCGGCGAGCGCGCGCACCTGCTCACCAGCGCGGTCGACGTAGAGACGCACATCCGCGACGTGCTCGGGCTGCTGGAGGCCGAGGAGCTGGAGAACGTGGTCCTCGCCGGCCACAGCTACGCCGGGCTCGTGATCTCGGGCGTGGCGGCGCGCGCGAAGC
>JAOUGZ010000117.1 GCA_029865405.1 Betaproteobacteria bacterium | reverse complement strand
GTACGGGGCGAAAAGGCGCGAATTCTAGCGTGAATCCGCCACCCAGGGCAATGCTAAACGGCTTTCGACTTCTCGATCAGGCGCGTCACTTTCCACGACTTGGTGCGCGAAATAGGGCGGCATTCGGCGATCTCGACCAGGTCGCCCTGCTTGGCCTCCTCATTCTCCACGTGGGCGTGGTACTTCTTCGACAGCGTGATGGTCTTGCCCACCACCGGGTGCTTGACCCGGCGCTGCACCAGCACCGTCACGGTCTTCTGCATCCGGTCGCTGACGACGCGCCCGATGAGGGTGCGGGTGCGGGTGGCCTGCGGCTCTCGCGTCGCTGGCTGGTTCATTGGCTCGCCTTCTCCTTCATCAGGGTACGCACGCGCGCGATGTCGCGGCGCACCTTCTTGATCTGGCTGGTGTTGCCGAGCTGCTGGGTGGCGAGCTGCATGCGAAGGCCGAACTGCGCCTTGAGCAGGTCGTTCAGCTCCTTTTTCAGCTCGTCACCGTTCTTGGCGCGAAGTTCGCTCGTCTTCATGGTCTACCCCAGCATCCGGTGGACGACGATGGTCTTGAACGGCAGCTTGGCGGACGCCAGCGCGAACGCCTCCTTGGCGATCACCGCATCGACGCCGTCCATCTCGTAGATGATCTTGCCGGGCTGGATCTCGCACACGAAGTATTCCGGATTGCCCTTGCCGTTGCCCATGCGCACCTCCGCGGGCTTCTGCGAGATCGGCTTGTCCGGGAACACGCGGATCCAGATGCGGCCGCCACGCTTGATATGCCGCGACAGCGCGCGCCGCGCCGCCTCGAGCTGGCGCGCCGTCAGCCGCCCGCGGCCGACCGCCTTCAGGCCGTACTCGCCGAACGAGACCTTGTTGCCGCGCGTGGCGATGCCCGTGTTGCGGCCCTTCTGCTGCTTCCTGTACTTCGTGCGTGCCGGTTGCAGCATGGCTTACTCCTTCTTCTCGCCGCCGTTGCCCTTGACGACCTTCCGGGCACGCTTGACGGTCGTCTTCGGCGCGGGGCCGTCCGATTTCTTGGCCTTCCTCTCGCCCTCGGGCTTCGCCCGGGCGGGCGCACGGCGGCCGGCGGGCCGCGGTGCGGGCTTCTTCGCGCGCTTGGGCTCGGCCGGCGCCTCGGCGGGCGCGGCCTCCGGCAGGGCTGCGGGTTGCGCCGCCTGCACCTCCGCCTTGGCCACCACTTCGCCCTTGTACACCCACACCTTTATGCCGATCACGCCATAGGTGGTCTTCGCCTCGCCCATGCCGTAGTCGATGTCGGCACGCAGCGTATGCAGCGGCACCCGGCCTTCGCGGTACCACTCGGTGCGCGCGATCTCGATGCCGTTCAGGCGCCCGGCGCTCATGATCTTGATGCCTTGCGCCCCCAGGCGCATGGCGTTCTGCATGGCGCGCTTCATCGCGCGGCGGAACATGATGCGCTTCTCGAGCTGCTGGGCGATGGAGTCGGCGATGAGCTGCGCGTCGATCTCGGGCTTCCTGATCTCCTCGATGTTGACGTGCACCTGCTGCACGCCCATCAGGCGCCGCAGCTCGGCCTTGAGCGCCTCGATCTCCTCGCCCTTCTTGCCGATGACTACGCCGGGCCGTGCGGAAAAGATCGTGATGCGGGCATCCTTCGCCGGGCGTTCGATGAGCACGCGTCCGACCGAGGCGTGCGCGAGCTTGCGCTTGAGGAACGCGCGCACCTTGATGTCCTCGGCGAGCATGGCCGGGAACTGGCGGCTGCTCGCGTACCAGCGCGAGCTCCAGTTGCGGTTGACGGCAAGCCGGAAGCCGATCGGATTGATCTTTTGTCCCATGTGCGTATTCCCTAGTCGCCGACCGTGACGTAGATGTTGCAGGTGTGCTTCGTCACGCGCGTGCCGCGGCCCTTGGCGCGTGCGTGGAAGCGCTTGAGGAAGGCGCCGCGCTCGACCAGCACGCTCTTCACCTTCAGGGCGTCGATGTCGGCGCCGTCGTTGTGCTCGGCGTTGGCGATCGCCGACTCGAGCAGCTTCTTGAGGATGGCCGCGCCCTTTTTCGGCGTGAAGGCGAGGACGTTCAGCGCCTTGTCCACCGGCTGGCCGCGGATCATGTCGGCGACCAGCCGGCCCTTCTGGGCCGAGAGTCGCGCGCTGCGCAGGATCGCTCGGGTTTCCATGTGCGCTCCTTACTTCTTCGCCGCCGGTGCCGGCGCGGCCGCCGGTGCCGCGGCTGCAGCGGGCGCCGCGGCCCCGGGCGCGCCGACCGGCGCGCGGCTGCCGCCGACCGGCTCCGCGGTGCGCTTGCCCACCGCCGAGTGGCTCTTGAACATGCGCGTGAGGGCGAACTCGCCCAGCTTGTGGCCGACCATGTTCTCGGTGATGTACACCGGGATGTGCTGCTTGCCGTTGTGCACGGCCACCGTCAGCCCGATGAATTCCGGCATCACGGTGGAGCGGCGCGACCAGGTCTTGATCGGGCGCTTGTCGTTGCCGGCGCGCGCCGCGGCGACCTTTGCGAGGAGATGCAGGTCCACGAACGGACCCTTCTTGATTGAGCGTGCCATGTCGAACCCTTATTTCGTGCGCCGGTCGCGCACGATCATCACCTGCGTGCGCTTGTTGCGGCGAGTCTTGTAGCCCTTGGTCTGAACGCCCCAGGGCGAAACCGGGGGTTGCGCCGCGGCGGTGCGGCCTTCGCCGCCGCCGTGCGGATGGTCGATCGGGTTCATCGCCACGCCGCGCACGGTCGGGCGCACGCCGCGCCAGCGCTTGCGGCCGGCCTTGCCGATCGACTCCAGATTGTGCTCCTCGTTGCCGACCTCGCCGATGGTGGCGCGGCAGTCCACGTGCACCTTGCGGATTTCGCCGGAACGCAGGCGCAACTGCGCGTACGAGCCTTCGCGCGCCAGCAACTGTGCCGAGGCGCCGGCGGAGCGCGCCAGCTGCGCGCCCTTGCCGGGCAGCATCTCGATGCAGTGCACCGTGGTGCCGACCGGGATGCTGCGCAGGGGCAGCGCGTTGCCCGCCTTGATCGGCGCTTCCACGCCGGAAACAAGCTGCGCGCCCGCGCTCACGCCCTTCGGCGCGAGCACGTAGCGCCGCTCGCCGTCTGTATAGAGCAGCAGCGCGAGGTGTGCGCTGCGGTTCGGGTCGTACTCCAGCCGCTCCACGCGCGCCGCGATGCCGTCCTTGTTGCGGCGGAAATCGATCATGCGGTAGTGCTGCTTGTGGCCGCCGCCCTTGTGGCGCATGGTGATGCGCCCGTGGTTGTTGCGCCCGGTGGTTTTCGTCTGGCTCGACGTCAGCGGCCAGTGCGGCTCGCCCTTGTGCAGGCCGGGGGTGACGACCTTGACCAGCGCGCGCCGCCCGGGTGAAGTGGGTTTGACCTTGACCAGTGGCATGGCTTACTCCGTCGCCGCGAAATTGATTTCCTGGCCGGCCGCCAGGCGCACGTAGGCTTTCTTCCAGTTGCGCCGGCGTCCCATGAAGCGGCCGAAGCGCTTCACCTTGCCCTTGACGTTGGACACGGTGACCGACTGTACCTTGGCCTTGAACAGCAGCTCGACCGCCGCTTTCACTTCGGGCTTGGTGGCGTCGTCGGCGACGCGGAACACGTACTGGCGGTTCTTGTCGGCGATGCGCGTGCTCTTCTCCGAAACCACGGGCGCCAGCACCACGTTCATGAGCCGCTCGGCGGCGTACTTCTTGGTCGCCGTCATTTGAACATCTCCTCGAGGCGGGTCAGAGCCTTGCGCGTGAGGAGCACATGCGGGAAGCGCACCAGCGCGACGGGATTGGCCTGGCGCACCGTGAGCACGGCGACGTTCGGCAGGTTGCGCGAGGACAGCTCCAGGTTCGGGTCGACTTCATCGAGGATGAGCAGCACCTGGTCGAAACCCATCGCCTTCACCTTCTGCGCCAGCAGCTTCGTCTTGGGCGCGTCGAGCTTGAATTCCTCCACCACGCAGATGCGCTCCTCGCGCGCGAGCTGCGACAGGATCGAGGTCATCCCGGCGCGCATCATCTTGCGGTTGACCTTGTGCGAGAAGTTCTCGTCGGGGCTGGCGGCGAAGATCTTGCCGCCGCCGCGCCACAGAGGGCTCGAGGCCATGCCGGCGCGCGCCCGGCCGGTGCCCTTCTGGCGCCAGGGCTTCTTCGTCGACTTGGCGATCTCGCTGCGTTCCTTCTGCTTGCGCGTGCCCTGGCGCGCGTTCGCCTGATAGGCGACGACGACCTGGTGCACGAGAGATTCGTTGAATTCGCGCCCGAAAATGGCGTCCGCCGCGCTGGTGGTGCCGGCGGCGCCCTTGTCGCTGATCAGCTTCAGTTCCATGGCGTCCCCGTCAGGCCTTCACCGCAGGCCGCACGACCACATCGCGGCCCTTGGATCCCGGCACCGAGCCCCTGACCAGCAGCAGCTGGCGGTCGGTGTCGACCCGCACGACCAGCAGATTGGGCACCGTGCGCGTAACGTTGCCCAGATGGCCCGCCATCCGCTTTCCCGGAAACACGCGGCCCGGGCTCTGGTTCTGGCCGGTCGAGCCCGGCTTGTTGTGCGAGATCGAATTGCCGTGCGTCGCGCGGTTCGAGGAGAAGTGGTGGCGCTTGATCACGCCAGCGAAGCCCTTGCCGATCGACACACCCTGCACGTCGACCTTCTGCCCGACCTTGAACACCTCCACGCCCAGCTTGGCGCCGACCTTGAGGCTCTCGAGCGCCTTGGCGTCGGTGCGGAACTCCTTCAGCAGGTGGCCGGCCTCGACGCCGGCCTTGGCGAGATGGCCGGCCAGGGGCTTGCGCACGCGGCTCGCGCGGCGCTTGCCGAACGCGACCTGCACGGCGGCGTAGCCGTCCTTCTCCGGCGTCTTGATCTGCGTGATGCGGTTGTCGGAGACGTCGAGCACCGTCACCGGCAGCGTGCTGCCGTCGTCGGTAAAAATGCGCGTCATGCCGACCTTGCGGCCGACCAGTCCAATCGTCATAACACCCTCTTCTGTTTGACCCGGTGCGCTTCGCGGCGCATCGCCGGGCGCCGGCTGCAATTGGCCGGCACTTCACCTAGTACTGCGTGCGTCCCGCAGCGCTTTGCGCTGCTCGTTACTGAACCTTGATCTCCACGTCCACGCCCGCCGGCAGGTCGAGCTTCATCAGCGCGTCCACGGTCTTGTCAGTCGGGTCGATGATGTCCATCAGCCGCAGGTGCGTGCGGATCTCGAGCTGCTCGCGCGACGCCTTGTCGATATGCGGCGAGCGCAGCAGGTCGAAACGCTGCCGACGCGTCGGCAGCGGCACCGGGCCGCGCACCACCGCGCCCGTCCTCTTGGCGGTGTCGACGATCTCGAGCGCCGACTGGTCGATCAGCCGGTAGTCATACGCCTTGAGGCGGATGCGGATGCGCTGATTCTGCATTGTCGTTATTCGAGCACCTTGGCGACGACGCCGGCGCCCACGGTCTTGCCGCCCTCGCGGATGGCAAAGCGCAGCCCCTGCTCCATCGCGATCGGCGTGATCAGCGTCACCACCATCTTGATGTTGTCCCCGGGCATCACCATCTCGGTGCCCTTGGGCAGCTCCACCGCACCGGTCACGTCCGTCGTGCGGAAGTAAAACTGCGGCCGGTAGTTGTTGAAGAACGGGGTGTGCCGCCCGCCCTCTTCCTTGGAGAGCACGTACACCTCGCACTCGAACTTCGCGTGCGGCGTGATCGAGCCGGGTTTCGCCAGCACTTGCCCGCGCTCCACCTCTTCTCGCTTGGTGCCCCGCAGCAGGATCCCCACGTTGTCCCCGGCCTGGCCCTCATCCAGGAGCTTTCTGAACATCTCCACGCCCGTGCACACCGTCTTGAGCGTCGCCTTCAGGCCCACGATCTCGATCTCATCGCCCACCTTCACGATGCCGCGCTCCACCCGCCCCGTGACCACCGTGCCACGGCCCGAGATGGAGAACACGTCCTCCACCGGCATCAGGAACGGCCCGTCGATCGCGCGCTTGGGCTGCGGGATGTAGGAGTCCAGCGCATCGGCCAGCTTCATGATCGCGCCCTCGCCCATGTCGCCCTTGTCGCCCTCCAAGGCCTTCAGCGCCGAGCCGATCACGATCGGGGTCTTGTCGCCCGGGAAGTCGTACTTGGACAAAAGCTCCCGCACCTCCACCTCCACCAGCTCCAGCAGCTCCTTGTCGTCGACCATGTCGGCCTTGTTCAGGAACACCACGATGTACGGGACCCCGACCTGGCGCGCCAGAAGAATATGCTCGCGCGTCTGCGGCATCGGCCCATCGGCCGCCGAGACCACCAAAATGGCGCCATCCATCTGCGCCGCACCCGTGATCATGTTCTTGATGTAGTCCGCGTGCCCCGGGCAGTCCACGTGCGCGTAGTGGCGCTTGCCCGTCTCGTACTCCACGTGCGCCGTGTTGATCGTGATGCCGCGCGCCTTTTCCTCCGGCGCCGCGTCAATCTGATCGTAATTCTTCGCCTCACCACCAAACTTCTTGCTCAACACGTGCGTGATCGCCGCCGTCAGCGTCGTCTTGCCGTGATCCACGTGACCAATCGTCCCCACGTTCACGTGAGGCTTCGTACGCTCGAATTTGCCTTTTGCCATGGCCTTCTTTCGTTTCCGTTCAGTCTTTACGTGCTGCCGTTGTCCGTGGTGCCCATGATGCGGATTGAACGCATGACCTCTCCCTTACCAAGGGAGTGCTCTACCACTGAGCTACATGGGCCGTGACCCTTTCGTTGGAGCGGGTGAAGGGAATCGAACCCTCGTCATAAGCTTGGAAGGCTTCTGCTCTACCATTGAGCTACACCCGCCTGTTCACCCCACCCATGCCGTGCACCGCCTCGCCGCCGGGACCGCCCGCATCGCTGGTGGAGGGGGTTGGATTCGAACCAACGTAGGCGCAAGGCCAACAGATTTACAGTCTGCCCCCTTTAGCCGCTCGGGCACCCCTCCGGCGGAACCCGAAATTATGTGAGAAATCCTTTGCTTAGTCAAGGAATCGCGGGTGATCTTGCTGCGCCGCGCGCGCCCGTTCCGGCAGCGCAGCGCGCGCGCATGTCGCCTAACCCATCAAGGACTTAGGTGCCGTAGCGAACGCTGGTAGCCAGGGCGCGCAAGGCCGCCAAGGCGCTGTAGCAGGCGAGCCAAGCCGTCTTGGGATTGTCGGGCGCGGGCACGTTTTCCAGCACGACCGTGAATCGCCCGCTCTTGCCGGCGACGCGGATGGTGTGCGTGTTGTGCGTCAGCGCCGGATCCGCAATCACCTCCAGCTGCGTGCGGTCGAACCCGACCCCGGCAAGCGAGAGCACGGCAGCGATGTTCACGTTCTGCGGGAAGTGGGGCACCCCCTCGCGCGCGGCACCCGTGTACAGGGTGCGCGCCTGCGTCAACGCATCGAGGTCGATCCCCAGCGCTTCCACGAACGGGATTCCCTTCCATGCCTTGGGCGGTTTGGCCACCTGAATGCGGGCTTCGTCGACGCCAGCAATGCACGCCGCCTTCAATGCGTCCAATCCTCCGATTCCGCCAGACGGCACATACAATTGCGCCCCGCTGCGACGAGCCGCTCCCTCCGCCGCCTCGCGCAGGCGATCTTCAGCCAGCGCCCCGGCCGACAGGACCACCACGCTCGTACCGGCGTCCAGAAATCGCAC
>JAOUGZ010000648.1 GCA_029865405.1 Betaproteobacteria bacterium | reverse complement strand
AGCAGGAAATAGGCGCCGATCACCGAGCGGAACCAGGGCCAGAGCTTGACCGTGCCGCCGGCGAGCTGCACGTAGAACGCGGCGGTGACGAACGCGGCGACGAGCACCGGCAGGTCCACCAGGACGAGCAGCGTCCAGCTGCGCATGAACCAGGGATACCACGGGCGCTTCTCGCTCGGATCCGGCGAACGGTAGAGCAGGTTGAGCGCCACCAGGAAAGCCGGCGCGAGGAGCAGCGCCACCATCAGCGCGTCGTACCAGTTGTCGAGGCGCTGCCAGGCCTGCAGGCGCTCGGCGCACAGCGCGACGACCCGCGGCACGAGCAGCAGCGACCCGAGCAGCGTCACCAGAATGGCGAGATTGAGCAGCAGGTTGCGCCCATACGTCGCCACTGCCACCAGCGTGTCCTTGCTCAGGCCGACGCGCGGCGTCAGGTAGTTGCTGAACGCGCGCAGGAAGCGAATCGCGCGGTGCTCGAGCCCGTGCTGCTGGCGGCTGCCGAGCGCCGCCTCGGCCTTCTCGACGTCGCCCCCGGCATAGCGCCGGATGAACAGCGACAGCCACGACCCGATGTAGCCGCCTCCGGAAATCGTCGACAGGTAATCGAAGCGCCGCAGCAGCTTGAGCTCGGCGAGGGCCTGGATCACGCCGAGGTTGAAAGTCGCGCTGCGAATGCCGCCGCCGGAGAAGGCGAGGCCGCGCGCCTTGCCTTCGGCAGGCGCGCCCGCGCCGCGCTCTGCGGCGAGCACGGCTTCGAAATCCAGCGGCTCGCTGTGTTCCACGCCGCCCCCCGTTCATCCACACGCGCCTGGACGATCGCGCCCGCGAAAGGCGCTGCGCAGATTCTGAGCGCCTCGCGCGCGGAATTCCAGAGCCCGCGAACATCTCTTTTCCTGATATCTCGCGCCGTGCGCCACGTGTCATGCGCCGTGCTTATCATCCCGTCCGAAGCCCTGTTCCATCGGCCGCGTTAGCGACCATACTGCGCGTCACGGGAGGCCGCGATGAACAAGCACATCGTCTTCTTCGTCCATGGCGTCGGCGACGACGCCAAGGGCTGGTCGAAGGACCTGCGCGCCCAGTTCAAGGCACTGTTCGATTCGTACCCCTTGCCTCCCGGCGGCCTGCCGTTCGCCGAGCTGTTCCAGACCGAAGAGATCTTCTACAACGACCTGTTCGACGAGTGGCGCAAGCGCGTGGCGAAGGAAGCCGGCGACGCGTTGCGCATGCTCGGCGACGGCGGTCTCGCCGGCAGCGCGCTTGCGCGGCTCCTCAATGCGGGCGCGGCCGCGGGCGGCGGCGGTTTCCTGCGAACGCACGCGCTCGATGCCCTGCAGTACCGCTACCTGCGCCTGGTCTCGGAATCGATCCGCAGCGCCGTCGAGTTCCAGATCATGGCCAGGCTGAACGAAACCGACTTCGGCACGCCGGTGCGCTGGTCGATCGTCGCGCACTCGCTCGGCACGTCGGTCGTGCACGACACGCTGCACGAGATGTTCAATCCGGGCCCAGGCGCGGAGCAAAGCGCGCTGTTCCAGCCGTACGCCGTGGTGATGCTCGCCAACGTGAGCCGGCTGCTCAGCAATCCCGAGGTGCTCGGCGACGACGTCGATGCCTACAGCTCGTTCGTGCGCCCCGATCGGGAGCCCGGGCGCGGCGCGTGCCGCTACTACCTGTCGTGCGCCAACGGGTTCGATCCGATCGCGCTCGCCGGCGACTTCGAGCCGCCGCCGGCCTGGCTCACGGAGCAGGCGAAGGCCCAGCGGCGATTCAGGCCGCTCGACTTCAAAGCGATTCCCCGGAATCGCCAGGTGCACGGCTTTGGCGAGTACCTCGCGCACCCCGGCGTGCACGTGCCCCTGTTTCGCATCCTGGCGGGCGACCAGGACCGCATCTCCGATGCGCAGGAGGAAGCGGCCCATCAGGCGTACCGCGCGGACAATCCCCTGCTGGATGCGGGCGACCTCAAGCGCCGCGCCATCGAGGCGCTGGGCCTGCGCGCCGCGCAGGACGACTGGTTCGAGCGCATCGCGGCGTGGAGGGACGTCGTCGACCAGTTCGCCGGCAAGTAGCGGGAGGGTTCATGAAAGGCGTGCAACGAATCGTGCAACGGTCCGCCGCCGCGATGCTGATCGCCGCGCTTGCGTGGAGTGCGGCAGGATGGGCGCAGCCCACGGCGCAGAAGAGCTGCGCCGAGCTGCGCGCCGAGCTCGCCGAGGCCGCGCCGCTCACCGCGGTGAACCAGTTGTCCAGGGCCTGCCTGGGCGGCGCGCTGGACCCCGACCCGTTCACGCTGCGCGCCCAGCGTCTTTTCGATACCGCGGGCCGCGTCGATGGCCAGCCGCGCCGACGCGAG
>JAOUGZ010000646.1 GCA_029865405.1 Betaproteobacteria bacterium | reverse complement strand
GTGTACGGCGTCCTTGATGGAGCGCATGCCCTGAGGGGTGATGCAGCGGTAGTTGCCGGCCATCAGCATGGCCCACTTGGCAAGCGGCACGAACACCGAGTCGTGCACCTTGAGCTTCACGGGCAGCTCGATCCTGCCGGCGCCGGTGTCGAAGCGCGCCGCTTCGATGTCCGCCTCCAGGCGCCGCAGGATGGCCGTATGCGCATCCGAGGGAAAGCGCGCGCACTTGAAGTTGGTCGGCAGGCGCACCTGAAGCACGTTCACTTTCGCGTCGGGTGGGCGCGAAGCTTGCGGATCGGGGCTGCACAGCGTCAAGAACTGCGGATCGAAGCTGTCCCAGACCGTCGCATCGGCGTAGCAATCGCGGCAGGCCGCAGCGTCAATCCCCGGCACGCGCACGAGGTAGGGCAGCGGCGGCATGTTCATGATCGACATGCAGGGCACCTTCGCCTTCGCCACGGCGTCGAGCAGCTCGCGCACGCCGCTCGAGCGGTATTGCGGCTCCTGCATGGCGAGCGCCACCAGGTCGTAGTCCTTCGGGTTGAGCCCGGCGGGACCGCCCGCCGAGAGCTTGCCGGGAAGCTTGCGGGAATCGACTTCCACCAGGCCTTCGCGTCCCTTCACCGGCATGCGCACGAGCGCGCCTTCCTGGTTGATCAGGTCCGCTTCCGCCGGCAGGCACACCAGGCGCGACGTGTGACCGGCGAGACACAGCTTGGTAGCCAGCAGGGATCCATAAGACGCGCCGAGGATCAGTATCTTGTAGGGGCTATTCATTGAATCTCACGATGTGAAACAGGCAATCGGCTGTCGAAAACAATACACCTATCTAGTTGATTTATCATGTTGCGGCGCGACATGGCGCTGCCTAGAATCGGGGGCATGCAGATGTCCAGTCCCCTCCCCAAGGGCGTAGTGCTTCGCGGTGCCGTCACGCCCGCGTTTGCGCAGATCCTGACGCCCGAAGCGCTGGCGTTCGTCGCCACGCTGCACCGGAAGTTCGAGCCGCGCCGGCAGGAGCTGCTCGCCGCGCGCGCCGCGCGCCAGATACTGTTCGACGGCGGCCAGCTGCCGGATTTCCTCCCCGCGACGCAGAAGATCCGCGAATCCGACTGGCGCATCGCGCCGCAGCCCAAGGACCTGCTCGACCGGCGCGTCGAGATCACCGGCCCGACCGACCGCAAGATGGTGATCAACGCGCTCAACTGCGGCGCCTCGACCTTCATGGCCGATTTCGAGGACGCGAACTGCCCGACCTGGTTCAACATGATCGACGGGCAGGTCAATCTGCGCGACGCCGTGCGTCGCACGATCACCTTCGAGCAGGGCGACAAGCGCTACGCCCTGAACGAGAAGACCGCGGTCATCATCCCGCGCCCGCGAGGCTGGCACCTGAACGAAAAGCACCTGACCGTGGACGGCAAGGAGGTCTCCGGCGGGATCTTCGATTTCGCGCTGTACTTCTTCCATAACGCCAAGGAGCTGCTCGCGCGCGGCAGCGGCCCGTATTTCTACCTGCCCAAGCTCGAATCGCACCTCGAGGCGCGGTTGTGGAACGACGTTTTCAAGCTCGCCCAGGACACGCTCGGCGTGCCCCAGGGCAGCATCAAGGCCACGGTGCTGATCGAGACCATTCTCGCGGCGTTCGAGATGGACGAGATCCTGCACGAGCTGCAGGCGCACTCCGCCGGCCTCAACATCGGTCGCTGGGACTACATCTTTTCGTGCATCAAGAAGTTCCGCTCCAACGAGAAGTTCTGCCTCGCCGACCGCGCGCAGGTGACCATGACCGCGCCGTTCCTGCGCGCCTACGCGCTGCTGCTGGTGAAGACCTGCCATCGCCGCGGGGCGCCGGCGATGGGCGGTATGGCGGCACAGATCCCGATCAAGAACGACGCCAAGGCGAACGACGCGGCGATCGAGAAGGTGCGCCAGGACAAGCTGCGCGAAGTGACCGACGGCTGCGACGGCACCTGGGTCGCCCACCCGGGCCTGGTGCCGGTGGCGAAGGCGGTCTTCGATGAGCACATGCCCACGCCCAACCAGTACGACAAGCAGCGTCCGGACGTCAAAGTAACGGCCCAGGACCTGCTCGATTTCCGCCCCGAGACGCCGATCACCGAAGCCGGAATGCGCAACAACATCTCGGTAGGCATCCAGTATCTGGGCGCCTGGCTCGCCGGCAACGGCTGCGTGCCGGTATTCAACCTGATGGAAGACGCGGCCACGGCCGAGATCTCGCGCTCGCAGATATGGCAATGGATCCGCAGCGAAAAAGGCAAGCTCGAGGACGGCCGGCGCGTCACCAAGTCGCTGTTCCGGCACCTGCTTGCCGAAGAGCTGCCGAAGCTGCGGGAATA
>JAOUGZ010000647.1 GCA_029865405.1 Betaproteobacteria bacterium | reverse complement strand
AAGGCCGATGAGTTGAAGGCCGACGTGTCGTCGCTGAAGAAGGCGATCGTCGGCGCCGAGTACCTGCCGCCGGCGCTGCGCGAGGCGATGCGCGCGCGCGGCATCCGCGTGCAGCAGCTCTACGCCACGGCGGACCTCGGCCTCGTTGCCTACGAGAGCGCAATGCCCGACGGCAAGGTGACCGAGGGCATGATCCTGGATGAGTCGCTGATCCTCGAGATCGTGCGCCCCGGCACCGGCGACCCGGTTGCAACCGGCGAGGTGGGCGAGGTGGTCATCACCTCGCTCAACAAGGACTATCCGTTGATCCGCTTCGCCACCGGCGACCTGTCGGCGGTGCTCGCCGGCGCGAGCCCGTGCGGGCGCACCAACACGCGCATCAAGGGCTGGATGGGACGCGCCGACCAGACCACCAAGGTGCGCGCGATGTTCGTCACGCCCAAGCAGGTCGGCGAAGTGCTCGGCCGCCACAGGGAAGTGCTGAAAGCGCGCCTCGTCGTTGCGGGCGAGACCGGCAACGACAGCATGACGCTGAAGTGCGAGGTCAGGGAGCGCGCCGCGGGCCTCGCCGAGGCGATCGTCGCCTCGATCCGCGACGTCACCAAGCTGCGCGGCGAAGTCGAGCTGGTGTCGCCGGGGACCTTGCCGAACGATGGCAAGGTCATCGACGACACCCGCAAGTACACCTAGGCTATTTCACCGCGAAGCAGTAGAACAGGCCGTCGCCGCCGGTGGCCTGCAGCGCCTTCTGGCTGCAGCCGATTGTCGGGTGCGCCATGTTCCAGGACGTGGCCCAGGCGTGATCGATCGGGCCGGCGCGGTCGTGATGGCCGGTCATCGCCGAGCCCTCGCCGCTCTTGCTCCAGTTGCCGCAGGTCTGGTCCGGGAACCGCCCGCCCGCCGTTGGCGGATGCGCAGTGCCGTCGGGCCGCGAGCCGGTGAGGATGTCGTGCTTGTTGGGCTTCTCGGTGCGGCCGTTGACCATCTGGCCCCTTTCGTCCAGCGCCGTCTCCTTGTTCACGTTGGCCTTCGCCGAATGCAGGTCCTCGACATTGCGCGCGATGCGCACGCCCTTGGCGTTGTGCCACGGCCCGCTGCCGATGCGATCGCGCGCATGCACGACTTTGGGATCGTTCAACGCGTTCCCCTGCGTGCTCAGGTAGGCGCGCCAGGTGCGGTTCCCCGCGCCCGCGGCCGCCGCGAGCGACTGGCAGTGCTTGTCGGCGCCTTCGAGGCCGCCGAGGTCCGCGCCGTTCCCGGGACCGGCGCTGGTGATGAAGAAGGTCATTTCGTCACCGCCCTGGCCCGGCATCATGGCGCAGCCGGCGAGGACGAACATGCCGGCTGTGATCGACAACGTTCGCTGCATCACGCTGTGCATAGGCAACTCCTGTCGGTTTGAGTGGGAAACGGAGCTTAGCGCGGATGCGCAACGCGGTGTGGCGCGCCGCTCTCGCCCTTCTTTGCCCAGCGTCCGTTTTGTCCGGCGATGGAATAAATCGGGCGTTTCCTATGTTTTGCGCGCCGCCCCGACGGGCAGGCTGTCGACACGGCGCATCTCCGCGTTCTTGAGGACCGCGGGATCGGCGAGGAAGGCGTTCACGAAGCCGAGCGCATCGGCCCCCCAGAAAAGCTCACCGTCCACCTCGTAGGTGGGTACGCCGAAAACGCCGCGCGCGATGGCGGCCTCGGTGTTCTTGCGCAGCGCATCCTTGACCTCGGGCGACGCGAGCCTTGATTCGTCAACGCCCAGTTCCTTCGCCAAGGCCTTGAACGTGGTCGGGTCAGAAGCCTCTGCTCCGGTCGTCCAGATCGCGTCGAAGATCCTGCCGACGTTCTCCCGGTTCGGCCCGGCGGCGAGCGCCAGGCGCAGGTGGTGCAGCGGATTGAACGGGTGCGAGGCGGGGAAGCGGAACAGGATACCCAGCTCTTTCGCCCACCAAGTGCACCAGCGATAGCTCCACAAACGCTTGGCGGGAATCTCGGCGGGCCCCTTCTGTCCGTGGTGATGGAGAATCCCCGCGAACAGCACCGGCTCCAGCCGCACCTCCACGTCGCCTGGCAGCTCGTGCAGGCGCTTGAACGCGATGTACGAGAACGGCGAGATGAAATCGAAGTACAGGGTCAGCGCGCGCATGGGTTGCTATCCTATCGCCACTCGAAAGGGGGGACGAACATGACAGTCAGGATCGAAAAGAAAGGCAAGGTGTGGACCGTGATCCATTCGCGCCCTGCTGCGCGCAACGCCATGGATCCGGAGAGCGCCGACGCGCTGGTCGACGCCTTCGTCGCTTTCGACCGCGACCCTGAGGCCGCAGTGGCGGTCCTGTGGGGCGAAGGCGGGGCGTTCTGCGCCGGCT
>JAOUGZ010000645.1 GCA_029865405.1 Betaproteobacteria bacterium | reverse complement strand
GGTGCTCGTCGACGAGCGCGAGCTGCGCTTCGGCCTGGGCGATCTGCGCGCTGACCACCGCGATCTGCGCGCGCTCGCGCTTGCCCATGGCTTCGCGGAACTGCTTCACGTACTGCTCGCGCTGGCTCTCGAGCTTGCTGCGCTCGAGCCGCAGATCGCGGTCGTCCAGGCGCGCGATCACCTGGCCCTGTTTGACGATGTCGCCGGCGCGCAGCGGCGCCTCCGTGACGAAGCCGTTGATCGGCGCGCTCACCGCACGCTGCACCACGCCCTCCAGCGTCGAGTTGGCGGAAACCCGGAATTCGCCGGAGGCGAGCGCGAGGAACGCGGCCACGGCGATGACGCCGAGCGCGCCGAGCTTCCATCCCGGGTGGCCGGGCCCCGCGAGCTTCTCCCACAGCCCCTTTGCCGAGCGTCCGGCATGCACCGGCAGGCTCGCCTCGTTGCCGCTCTTGAGCTCGATGATCGGCCCGGCGACCGAGGCGACCGCCGCGCAGACGTCGAGCGCGGGCACGTCGAAGCGGTGCCCGGCGGCGCGCTCGAAGGTCATGGCACCAACCACCCGATCGCCATGCACCAGGGGAAAGGTCGTCGCGCTGCCAGCCTGCGATTCGCGCAGCAGCTCCTCATGCGCCCGCGCCACGACGGGCTTGCCCTCGCGATCGGCCGGATAGACCACCATCTCCTCCTGGTCGACCGCCTCCTCCATGGCACGCTCGATGGCACGCATCAGGTTGGCGCGCTTCTCGAACTGCGGGGAATGCGAGACGGCGGCCACCCTGACCCGCTTGCCCTCGAGCAGCCCCAGCGTGACCCGGTCGCAGCCCAGGCGTGACGCGAGCTCGGTCGTGAAGGCGGTCGCGCTCTCCTTCAGGCTGGGCTGCTCGAGCAGCGTCGACACCAGGTCGAGCGCCACCTTGAGGCGCAGCCGCTCAGCCTCGGAAGGATCCGCGTGGCGCCGCAGCAGCACTTCCAGCCAGCACGAGCCCCACTGCAGCTCGCGCATTGCCGATTGCAGCTGCGCCTCGGGCCGCCACGCGATCTCGACGCCGACCACGCCACGAATCTCCCCGTCCATGCGCACTGGATAGCCGAGCTGGTAGCGCTGGTCCTGCGCGTCGCCCGCGCCGGCCTGCGCCGCGGGGAGCAGGATGCCGCGTCCCTCCTGCAAGGCACGCTCGCTCACGGCCGCCAGATGCGCGCGGTCGCGCGGGGTCTCGGGGTAGAAGGCGACGGGCGCGAAGGACTTCGTTCCCGGCTTTTGCAGGATCACCACGCCGTCGGACGCGCCGCCGATGGCGTGGCACTGGATCACCAGCCAGCTGGCGCAGAATTCCTCGGCGCTCTGCTGCTGCGCGAACTGCCGCCAGGCCTGCTCGTAGACGCGCCGCGCCGCCAGGTCGGCGACGTGCCCGCCCTTCAGCGTCTCATGGACTTCCGGTGTAACGGAGCTCATCGCAGGAAACCCTCAAGCCGCCCCGCGCCCGGCGCGAGGGCCGCTACTTCGTGCCGCCGCCGGAGGTGCCGCCGCCCATCGCCGCATCGATGTTGAGCGGCCCGAAGCGCTTCTCGTACTCGGCCACCACGTTGCCGAGCAGCAGGCTCATGCGCTTGGCGGCATACGGGCTGATCACGATGCGGTCGGTGAGCTGGATCGTCACTTCCTTCTGCCCGCGGTTCCACGCCTGGTTCATGCCGAACAGGATCACGACCTCTTCGCGCGTGCTCGTCACGTTGCACACGTTGGCGTAGGAGCTCTTCATGTTCGAGTCGTCCCACTTGATCTTCATGCCCGCCGTGTCGCCGCGGATTTCCGTCGTCTCGGGTGCCTTGGTTGCCATGATGTCGAGCTCCTCCAATGATTGAATGATCAGATAACAGGCTCTTAGCGCGCGCAGGCGCCTCCCCAGCGCCGCATCGGCACAACATCCACGGGTGAAGTCTAACCCAGGCGACGCCCTCCGGCGACCTGCAGCCGGCTGGCCAGCGTCCATTGCTGCGTACTTAGTTAGCGCTGCGCTGGCGCTCAGCGAGTGCTCTTGCCCTTCTCGCCGAGCAGCGCGCGCCCGAGGCTGTCGAAGCGCGCCTCCTGCCCCTTCACCTTGTCGAACTTCACCGCGAAGTCCGCCAGATTGGACGCTGCGTACTTCGCGGACTTGAGCGGCGCGTACGGCGATAGGTCGGTGCCCAGGCTGCCGAAGCCCGCGCTGCTCCAGTCGATGCTGGCGTTGGATCCCGCCGGGCTCTTCTTCAGCATATCGTCGTCCGCGCCGCCGCCCACCAGCCAGTCGCTACGCGCGCCGGCGCCGGTTTGATCGTCGAAGCGCGCGTTGTCGTGCGCGGGCTGCCAGTAGGTCGCCA
>JAOUGZ010000116.1 GCA_029865405.1 Betaproteobacteria bacterium | reverse complement strand
CGTTCCGATCTGCGGCGCATGACGAAAGCCGCGGCGGACCAGTCGTTCAACGCCATCACGGTCGACGGGGACACGTCGACGAACGACGCGTTCATATGTCTGGCCACCGGAAAAGGCCCGGTGGCCGGATCGAAGAAAGACCGGGATGCGCTCGCCGACACGATTGCCGAGGTGGCTCGATTGCTCGCTCAAGCCATCGTGCGCGACGGCGAAGGGGCAACCAAGTTCGTGACAGTACGCGTGGAAGGTGGGCGCAGCACGGCCGAGTGCCGCAAGGTCGCCTACGCCATCGCACATTCGCCTCTGGTGAAGACGGCGTTCTTCGCCGGTGACCCGAACCTGGGGCGCATCCTCGCGGCGATCGGCAATGCCGGCATCGCCGGGCTCGACACGTCGAAAGTGGACCTTTACATTGACGCTGTTCGCGTCGCGCGCGCCGGCGGACGCGATCCGGCGTACCGGGAAGAGCAAGGGGCGGCGGCCATGAAGAAGTCCGAGTTCCTGGTGCGCGCCGTGCTGAAGCGCGGCAAGGCTGCGAGCACGGTGTGGACCTGTGATTTTTCTTACGACTACGTGAAGATCAACGCGGAATACCGATCGTGAGCAACGACCTGGAAAAGCTGCTGACGCGGCTCGAGCAACTGCTGCCGCCCGGGCTGCCGGAGACCGACTGGGGCGCGAGTATCGCCTTCCGCTGGCGCAAGACCACGGGACTGAACGCGCGCGGCTGGCTTCAGCCGGTGCGCCACGTGCACCGCATGCGCCTCGCCGACCTGCAGGGGATCGGCGCGCAGATCTCGAAAGTGGAGCAGAACACGCGCCAGTTCCTGGAAGGCCGCCCCGCCAACAACGTCCTGCTCACCGGCGCGCGGGGTACCGGCAAATCCTCCATCATCAAAGGCCTGCTCAACAAGTATCACAAGCAGGGCTTGCGCCTGATCGAAGTCGAAAAGAACGACCTCGTCGACCTGCCCGCGATCACCGATCTGGTGGCCGGCCGCGAAGAGCGCTTTCTGGTGTTTTGCGACGACCTGACCTTCCACGGCGCGGAAGACGGCTACATCGCCTTGAAGGTCGCGCTCGACGGCTCGATCTCCACTACGGCCGACAACATGCTGATCTACGCGACGTCGAACCGCCGGCACCTCATGCCCGAGTACATGGCCGAGAATCTGGAGACCAAGTATGTCGGCGAGGAGATCCACCCCGGCGAGACCGTCGAGGAGAAGATCTCCTTGTCGGAGCGCTTCGGCCTGTGGGTCTCCTTCTATCCCTTCGACCAGGACGAGTACCTCGCGATCGTGGCGCACTGGCTCAAAACCCTGGGCTGCGGGCCCAAGGCGGCCGCGGCGGCGCGCGAGGAGGCGCTGCAATGGTCGCTGCAGCGCGGCTCGAGGAGCGGCCGCATTGCCTACCAGTTCGCGCGGGACTGGGCCGGCAAGCACGCCGGGGCAAAGTAGCGTGGCACTCGAGGTGGCGGCGGCTGTGATCCAGCGCGCCGACGGCGCCTTCCTGCTGACGCAGCGGCCGGCGGGCAAGGTGTACGCCGGCTACTGGGAGTTTCCCGGCGGCAAGATCGAGGCCGGCGAAGCGGCATCGGGGGCGCTGGCGCGCGAGCTGCGCGAAGAGCTCGGTATCGAGGCTTGCACCACTTTCCCCTGGCTGACCCGCGAATACACGTATCCGCACGCATCGGTGCGTCTGAATTTCTTCCGCGTCACGACCTGGAAAGGCGATCCGCAGCCGAAGGAGAAGCAGGCAATCGCCTGGCAGCGCTTCGACGTCCCGCTCGTCGAGCCGATGCTGCCGGCGAATGCGCCGGTGCTCGCCGCGCTCGCGCTGCCGCACGAGTACGCGATCACAGATGCCGAATCGCGCGGCACGAGCCGCATGCTGTCGCAGGTGCGCGCGCGGCTCGCGGACGGACTACGGCTCATCCTGGTGCGCGACCGCGGCCTAGCTCGGCGCGAGGCATTCGTACGCGATGTCGTGCGCCTCGCACACGGGCAGGGCGCGCGCGTACTGGTCAGCGCTGCGCCTGCGGGCGGCGATGGCGTGCACTTCACCGCCGCGCAGCTGATGGCGCTCGAATCACGGCCGAGGGACATCCTGGCCGCGGCCTCCTGCCACACGCGGGACGAACTGGCCCGTGCGGTGGCGCTGGAGATGGATTTCGCGGTGCTCGGACCAGTCAAGCCGACCGCATCGCATGCGGACGCGCGTCCGCTCGGCTGGGAAGGTTTCGCGCGCATCGCGCACGGCGCCAGCATCCCGGTCTACGCCATCGGCGGCATGCAACGCCGCGACCTCGACGACGCCTGGCGCGCGGGCGCGCACGGTGTGGCGATGATCAGCGGCGCCTGGGGCTAGTCAGACTCGTCAGCCGGCTTGCCGGCGCCTTCCGGCAGACAGTAGCTCTCCGTCGCCCAGTTCCCGAGATCGATCAGTCGGCAGCGCTCGCTGCAGAAGGGCCGCCATGCGTTGTCGGCGGAAAAGGGCGCCGGCATGCCGCAGCGGGGGCAGGGAATCGTTCTTACAGGTTGCAGAAGGTGAGCTCGAAATTGACGTCCCAGTCCGCGGCACGCGGTTTGGGATCTTCGCTCGCCTGCGTGAGGAAGCGGATGTTGAGCACGTACTTGTTGGCGCTGATCTCGGGCACGCAGTTGGCCGCCGGATCGAGGCGCACGCGCAGCATCTGGGCGGTCTTGCCGCCCAGCATCTGCTGGTAGGTGCCGAGCGGCGCCGACAGGCGCTGGGGCTTGCCGGACTCGCGCAGGATGCGCAGGATGATCGCGGAACCGTCACGCAGCGGAAACAGCGGCCCGGTCCACGCGGCGAGCTGGCCGATGCGCTCCTCGGCCGGCCGGTGCAGCCAGAAGTGGTACGAAGGCAGGTCGAATTCGCAGGCACCGCCGGGAATGCCGGTGCGCTGCTTGATCGACATCAGCCAGTCGTTCTCGCGGATGTACTGTCCGATCTTCCCGGTCATGGAAAAGAGCGCCGCCGCCGCCTGCTCGATGTCGCGCAGCACGCCCGAGAGCGCTTCTTCCGAGATCTCGGGATTATTGCGGAAGGACAACAGCACCTGCTTCTGGCGCTCCAGCTCCTGCAGCAGATCCGATTTCAGATCGGCGCGTCCGGACACCTCGAGGATCTCGAACAAGGTAAGAAGCGCGACGTGGTGATCGAGCGGGTCGGTACGCGCGATGAAATGGCGCGAGCGCTCGAACAGGTCCTCCAGTCGCAGCAAGGTCCGGATGCGCTCGTTGAGCGGGTACTCGTAGGTGATCACGGGCGCCCTGCGAAAGTTTCGCGGATTCTGAGTGATTTACGCGGCGCTGACAAATTCATGCCGGGGTGCGGGCCATGTCCAGGTACCGTCGATGCAGCGCCGCCACCTGCTTGTGCAGCGCGGCAAGGGGTCCCGAATTGTCGATTACGTCGTCGGCCGCCGCGAGGCGCGCTTTGCGCGGAATCTGCGCGGCGATGATGCGTTGTATCTCCTCGTCGGTGAGCCCGCTGCGCCGCTGTACCCGTGCCATTTGCACCTGCGGCGGACAGTCGACCACCAGCACGCGCGCCACGCGTTGCCGGTAATCCGGCGACTCGATGAGCAGCGGCACCACGTGCACGACATAGGGTGCGTCCGCTGCGGCGATGCGCCGCTCGGATTCGGCACGGATCATGGGATGCAACAGGCCTTCGAGACGCGCCTTGGCGTCGGCGTCGACGAATACCAGTGCACGCACCTTGCCGCGGTCCATGGCGCCAGCGGCGTCGATGTACTCGTCGCCGAGAACGCGGCGCACGCCTGCGATGGCGGCGCCGCCGGCGCGCGTGAGCTCATGCGCGATGGCGTCGGTGTCGACTACGGCGGCACCGAGCCGGGCGAACTCCTCCGCGGCGGCGCTCTTGCCGCTGCCGATGCCGCCCGTGAGGCCCACGACGAACGCCATCAACCGAGAATCGGCAGCCAGCGGCGCATGATGATGTCGCCCCAGAACAGCGCGATCAGCCCGGCGGCGGCGAGGTACGGGCCGAACGGAATCGGCTTCTCGCGCCCATGGCGCGCGATGACGATGAGCGCGATGCCCACCGCCGCACCCACCACGGACGAGAGCAGGATAACCAGCGGCAGCTTCTGCCAGCCGAGCCAGGCGCCGATGGCGGCGAGCAGCTTGAAATCGCCATACCCCATGCCTTCCTTGCCGGTGGCGAGCTTGAACCCCCAATACACGAACCACAGCGACAGGTAGCCGGCCACGGCGCCGATCACCGCCGTGCGCAGCGGCACGAAGGCGCCGGCCAGGTTCACGAGCAGCCCGCCCCACAACAGCGGCAGCGTGATGTCGTCGGGCAGCAGCTGCGTGTCGAGGTCGATGACCGTGAGCGCGAGCAGCGACCAGCCGAACACGGCCGCGCCAAGCGCGGCGAGCGACGCACCGAAGCGCCACGCGGCATAGGCGCCGATCAGGCCGGCGGCCAGCTCGACCACCGGGTAGCGCGCCGCGATGCGCGCGCCGCACGCTGCGCACTTGCCGCGCAGCGCGAGCCAGCTGACGAGGGGTATGTTCTGCAGCGCAGTGATGCGATGGCCGCAGGCGGGGCAGGCGGAGCGCGGCACAAGGAGGTTGTAGCGTCCGGCGGGCGCCGGGGCCGTTGCCGCCGCCGCGAGCTCGGCGCACTGCTCGCGCCACTCGCGCTCCATCATCTTCGGAAGCCGGTGGATGACCACGTTCAGGAACGAGCCGATGCACAGGCCCAAGGCCAGCGCCACCCAGGGCAGGACCGCAGGCTGGGCTAGCCAGCCGAAAGCCGACATCTAGACGGCTTGGCCCATCTTGAAGATCGGCAGGTACATGGCGATCACCATGCCACCGATCAGCGTGCCGAGGACCACCATGATCATGGGCTCCATGAGCGACGACAGCGCCTCGACCGCGTCGTCCACCTCGGCTTCATAGAAATCCGCCACCTTGCCGAGCATGGCGTCGAGGGCGCCGGTTTCCTCCCCGATCGAGCACATCTGCAGCACCATGTTCGGAAACACGCCCGAGTTCTGCATCGCCATCGTGAGCGAGGTGCCCGTGGACACTTCCGCCTGGATCTTCCTGGTGGCCGTAAGGTAGACGTGATTGCCGGCGGCGCCGCCGACGGAATCGAGCGCTTCGACCAGCGGCACGCCCGCCGCGAACATGGTGGCCAGCGTGCGCGTCCAGCGGGCGATGGTCGACTTCAGCACGAGGTCGCCGAACACCGGGATCTTCAGCATCAGTCGATCCATGAAGATCTGCACCGGCACCGAGCGCTTCCAGGCCTCGAGGAACCCGATCACGCCGCCGATGATCGCCGGGAAGATGATGTACCAGTTGGCGACGAACCAGTCGGAAATGGCCATCACCATCAGCGTCGGCGCCGGCAGGTCGGCGCCGAAATTGGTGAACACTTCCTTGAACGCCGGAATGACGAAAATCATGATCACCGCGGTGATGACGAAAGCCACGACGACGATGGCGATGGGGTAGAACAGCGCCGACTTGATCTTCGACTTGATGGCGAGGATCTTCTCCTTGTAGGTCGCGAGCCGATCGAGGAGCGTCTCGAGAATCCCCGCCTGCTCGCCGGCGGCGACGAGATTGCAGAACAGGGCGTCGAAGTGCAGCGGGTACTTGCGGAACGCCGCCGCGAGCGAGGAGCCGGTCTCGACTTCGGTTTTTACTTCGAGCAGCAGCCGCCCCACCGCCGGGTTGGAGGCGCCCTTGCTGACGATGTCGAAGCACTGCAGCAGCGGCACGCCGGCCTTCATCATGGTGGCGAGCTGGCGCGTGAACAGCGAGATGTCCTTTTCGGTGACCTTGCCGCCCCTGCCGTACTTCTGCTTCTTGACCTTCTGGACGATGATGCCCTGGCGGCGCAGCGTGGCGTTGACCGCCGACTCGCTCACCGAGCGCAGTTCGCCGCGGATGACCTTGCCGCCCTTGTCGCGGCCCTCCCAGAGGAAGTTGAACTCCTTGGGTCCCGCGGCCTTCGCCGCTGCTGTTGCCATCGAGCGCTCCCTGATCGCTAGCCCGGGGCTTCCGGACTGACCGGCGATGATGCCCTGAGGCCAGTGTTTTGTAAAGCCTCAGGTTTCACGCCTAACCTCCTGACCCGCCTTGTTTTTGGGGCTTTTCGCAGACCCCCTTCAAGAGCGCTCGGCGGCAGCGGCCGCCGGCGCCGGCGGGCGGAAAACACGCACCGATTTAACGCTGCGGCCCTGGGCATGCACGATCTCCAGGGGCACCTCGCCGATCTTGATCGACACGTCGGCCTCGGGAATGTCGCGCAGGTGCTCGAGGATCAGGCCGTTCAGGGTCTTCGGCCCTTCGGTGGGCAGTTCCAGGCCGAGCGCGCGGTTCACTTCGCGCACCGGCGTGGCGCCGTCGACCGTGGCGCTGCCGTCCTCGCCCCAGGCGAGCGCCTGCGCCGCAGGCACCGAGGTGGTGAACTTGCCGATGATCTCCTCGATGATGTCCTCGAGCGTCAACAGCCCCATCAGCTCGCCGTACTCGTCCACCACCAGCGCGATGCGTTCCTCATACTCCTGGAAGTACTGCATCTGCACGAATACCGGGGTCGAGGCCGGCACGAAGTAGGGCGGGGCGAGCAGCGCCTCGATCTGTGCCTTGTCGAGCGTGCCGGCCATCAGCGGCGCGAGCACCTTGCGCAGATGCAGTACGCCGAGCACGTCGCCGCGCGCATCACGGAACACCGGCAGGCGCATGTGGTAGCTGGTGCCGAGCTGGCGCGCGATCGCCTGCATGTCCTCGTCAAGCCTGATCGATTCGATCTTCGCGCGCGGCAGCATGATGTCCTGCACGGTGATGTCGGTCAGGTCGAACAGGTTGAGGAGGATGGTGACGTGCTTCTTCGGCATGAAGGCCGAGGACTCGCGCACCAGCGTGCGGATCTCCTCGGGCGAGAGGTGCGGCGCCTCGTTCGCCTCGCCCGGGCGCACTCCGACCAGCCGCAGCAGCGGTCGCGAGAATAGGTTCACGAACCAGATCACGGGCGTCAGCAGCCGCTGCAGCGGGCCGAGCACGTAGGCGAGCGGCAGGGCGATGCGCTCGGGGTATGTGGCGCCGAGGACCTTGGGCGTGATTTCGGAGAACACGATGATCACGAACGAAATGCCGAAGATGCTGAGCGCATAGGCGATCTTGCCGTGGCCCACCAGCTCGACCGCGATCACGCTGGCGAGCGTCGCCGCGGCGGCGTTGACCACGTTGTTGCCGATGAGGATGGCGCTCAGCAGGCGGTCGGTATGGCGCAGCAGAGCGGCGGCGCGCTTGGCGCCGCCGTGCCCTTCGGCGACCAGGTGGCGCAGCCGGTACCGGTTCAGCGCCATCATGCTGGTCTCGGCGATGGAGAAGAAACCGGACATCACGAGCAGCAGCGCGAGCGCCCAGATCTGCCAGGACAGGGGGATGTCGTCCATTTCAGCCGCGTCCGAGGACCACTTCCATGACGAAGCGGCTGCCGACGTAGGCGAGCAGCAGCATCACGAAACCGCTCAGAGTCCAGCGCAGCGCGATGCGTCCGCGCCAGCCGTACAGATGGCGCCCGGCGAGCAGCAGCGCAAACGTCGCCCAGGACAGCATGGCGAACAGTGTCTTGTGGTCGAAGCGCAGCGCCCGG
>JAOUGZ010000644.1 GCA_029865405.1 Betaproteobacteria bacterium | reverse complement strand
CCTTCGCCGAGGGCGACCCGCGCGCCGTGGCGATGGCGATCCTCGGCGGCATCCTCGGCTTCTTTCTGCTGGAGAAGCTGCTGCTGTGGCGCCACTCCCACGATCACGGCGAGGGCGACGGCCCCGCCCATCACCAGGAGCATGCGCGCGCCGGCACGCTGATCGTGGTGGGGGACACCATCCACAATTTCGTCGACGGCATCCTGATCGCCGCCGCGTTTCTGCAGAGTCCCGAGCTCGGCCTGGTGACGGCCGTGGCGATCGTCGCGCACGAGATCCCGCAGGAGGTCGGCGACTTTCTCGTGCTGCTGCACTCGGGCTATGCCCGCTCGAAGGCGTTCGCGCTGAATATCGTGTCCTCGATGGGCAGCGTGGTCGGCGGCGTGGTCGGCTACTTCGCGCTGGAAGGCTTCAAGGACTGGGAGCCGACGCTGCTCGGCGTGGTCGCCGCGAGCATGATCTATGTCGCGGTGGCCGACCTCATCCCGGGTCTGCACAAGCGCCCGGAGCTGCGCGATACGGCGCAGCAGGCGCTGCTCATCGCGGCGGGGGTGGGGCTGATTGCCGTCCTGCGGTAGGGGTTTGACCGGGGGTGTTTGTGCGGCGCAAAATACCTGCCCTTGAGGTCCCCCGAACCACACTCCCCCGCGGCCTTTCTCGCCGCCATTGCCCGGACCGGCAATGACGCGGCGCAGAACTGGCTGCGCCTCGCCGCCGGCGCCCCCGCCCCGGGCGCGCCGGCCGGGTATCTCGCGCGCCTTGCCGCGGACGGCGGGCGCGCCGGCGCCCTGCAAGCCGAGTACCTGGAAAAGCAGAAGCAGCTCTGGCTGGCGCTCGCGGCCGGCATGCGCGATGCGGGCGTGCGGGGGGCGCCGGGCGACCGGCGCTTCGCAGCCAAGGCCTGGCGCGACGACCCCTACTACTGCTACCTGCAGCAGTCCTACCTGCTGGCCGCCGAATACCTGGAGCGGCTGGTCGAAGCGAGCGCGCTCGAGGGGCAGGCCAAGGAGCGCCTGCGCTTCAGCGTGCGCCAGTGGGTGGACGCCATCAGCCCGGCGAACTTCGCCGCCACCAATCCCGAGGTGCTGCGCCTCGCGCAGGAAACCGGCGGCGAGAGCCTGACGCGCGGTCTCGCGCACCTCATCGCCGACGCGGGCCGTGGCCGCATCGGCCAGACGGACGAATCGGCGTTCGAAGTGGGCCGCAACCTGGCCCTGACGCCGGGCACGGTGATCCACGAGAACGATCTGATGCAGCTCATCCAGTACGCGCCCGCGACCGCCGAGGTGGCGAAGCGCCCGCTGCTGATGATTCCGCCCTGCATCAACAAGTACTACATCCTCGACCTGCAGCCCGAGAACTCCTTCGTGCGCTACGCGGTAGAGCAGGGCCACACCGTGTTCATGGTGTCCTGGAGGAACGTCGGCCCCGAGCAGGGCGGCTACGGTTGGGACGATTACCTCGAGACGGGCGTGCTGGAGGCGCTGCGCGCCGCGCGCGCCATCACCCGGGCCGATCGCGTGAACGTGCTCGGTTTCTGCGTCGGCGGCACACTGCTCGGCGCGGCGCTCGCGGTGCTCGCGGCCAAGACGCAGGACTGGGTGGCGAGCGCGACCTATCTCACCACCCTGCTGGATTTCTCGGACACCGGGCAGATCGGCCTGTTCGTGGACGAGGCGAGCGTGGCGGCGCGTGAAGCGACGCTCGGCGGCGGCGGCATCCTGCCCGGCAAGGAGCTGGCGACCGTGTTCTCGGCGCTGCGCGCCAACGACCTCATCTGGCCGTACGTGGTGAACAACTACCTGAAGGGCGGCACGCCGCCGGCCTTCGACCTGCTGTACTGGAACGCCGACAGCACCAACCTGCCCGGGCCGATGTACTGCTGGTACCTGAGAAACACGTACCTGGAGAACAAGCTGCGCGTGCCGGGCGCGGTGACGAACCTCGGTGTGCCGGTGGATCTCGGCAAGGTCAGGCGGCCGAGCTTCATCGTCGCCACGCGCGAAGACCACATCGTGCCCTGGCGCTCGGCCTATCGCTCGCTCGGGCTGCTCGGCGGCCGGAAGACATTCGTGCTCGGCGCCGCCGGCCATGTCGCCGGCGTCATCAACCCGGCGGCGAAGAAGCGCCGCAGCTACTGGGCCGGCACGCCTTACCCCGAGGATCCCGACGCGTGGCTCGCGCGCGCCAAGGAGCACCCGGGCAGCTGGTGGGCGCAATGGGCGGCGTGGCTGGATAAACACAAGGGCGGCGCGCGCAAGGCGCCGACGAAGGCGGGCAACGCGCGCTACAAGGCGATCGAGCCGGCCCCGGGGCGATATGTGAAGCAGAAGGCAAACTAGGAAACAAGGAGAAATCCATGGAAG
>JAOUGZ010000115.1 GCA_029865405.1 Betaproteobacteria bacterium | reverse complement strand
GCGAGTACATGTTCAGGCGCCACCCGCGCACCGAGCGGATGAACTTGGTGAGCAGCGGCCAGCCGACCCACAACACCACCGGCGTGCCGAGCACGAACTCGATCCAGCCGCGAACGCGCGGCGCGAGCCCGAAAGGTTCCGCGATGCCCACCATCGGCGACATGGCGAGGATCACCATCGGGATCGACAGCACGACGCCGACCCACAAGCGGCGCGTGTGATCGCGCAGCTCGGCGTTGTCCTCATCGGCCGCCGCGGCGCCCACCGGCACGAGCGCCATGCCGCAGATCGGGCAGTCGCCCGGTCCGTCCTTGAGCACCTCGGGGTGCATGGGACAGGTGTATTGCGCGGCCGGCAGCGCCCTGTCGGCATCAACGTGTTGATCGAGAGGATGATGCTCGTGCTCGTGCGTGTGGCGGTGCTGATCCATGGTCTTGGTCACCGGAGGGCAGTGGCCACGATCACTTGTCCTGCTTGCCGCCACGGTGGCCTCCATGCCCATGGAACAGGTGTAGGAGCGGGCACGCAAGCAGCAAGGCATAGGGCAGCCACTGCAGCGCATGCGCCCTGTGCTGCAGGATCAGGGCCGCTGCCGCGATCGCGATGAACGCGCATAGCGCAATCCCGGTGCGTGACGACCAGAAGGCCGGCCGCTGGGCTGATGCGGGCTTCAAATCCGAATGGAAGTTGTCTTTCACGCGAACACCTTCTCGTTCGTTACGTTAGACTCAAGGTGCACCTTCCCACGATAGGAAGGTCAAGTTCCGCGAGAAATTACGCGACGCAGTGCGCGTGGTCCCTGGTGGCCTTGTAGAGCTTGGTCCCGACGAAGGCGATGCCCGCCGCGTTGAACGCGAGCCCGACCCAGAACAACTCGACCTGGAACTGCGCCGCGAACGCGACCAGCCCGGTTGCGCCCAGTACCGGCGCGACGTTCGTCAGGTAGTGCGCGCAGCATGAGACCATCGCGGCGGTCGAAGTCGCTCCCGAAGCCGCGACCACGGCCCCGGTTTGTTTCGCGCGACTGAGCACTTCGCGCAGCTTGAGGAACAAGGTAACCTGCAGACCGAAGCCGGCGGCGAGCGGCACGACGTAGTACCAGAACTCGAAAAACTGGGCCAGGGTGAAGCTCCAGCCTGACACGAGCGTGAGGGCGCCGAAGTAGATTGCCAGCAAAGCGCCAAAGGCGCCGACACCGAATCCGGCAGGTCGCGCGAGCGCGAGGGAGGGTGTCATCGATCGAGTCCTATTTCAGTTTCCAGCGGAAGCTGCGCGGCGCCGGCTCGCCGGGCCGGCGCATCTGCAGCTCGATGGCCTCGGGCAGGGTCGCCAAGCCCTTGAAGCGCAACGCGCCCGAGCGATGGTGGCCGCCGGCTGGCGAGCCTTCCCAGGCGAGCGGCGCATGGCGAACACCCTGCGCGTCAACGAGCACCGAATTCTTCATGAGGTCGTCGCTGAGGTCCTGGCTGTGGGTGTCGAGTACGACGGCGAATTCCCAAGCCGCCGCGCCCGGTTCGACGCTCTTGGGCGTAACTTTCACCGTAACGCCGCCCATGCTGCTCGCGCGAGTTCCGAGCTCGGCAGCATTGGCGGCGCCCGACGCCATGAGCGCTGCCCCGGCGAGGAGAAGACAACGAAGAGCATTCACGATCTTGGCCATTCAGCCTCCCAAGTCGCGCTTGCGCGCGTCGAACTCGGTCTTGTCGATCTCGCCGCGGGCAAAACGCTCGCGCAGGATCGCGAGCGCCCGGTCCTCGCTGGCGGCGCGTCCACCGCTGCCCCCGCCAAACAGCCACTTCGCGAGCACCACGATGCCGAGGATGATCAGGAACCACCACAGCACCATGTGCACGATGCCGAACCATCCCCAGCCCCAGCCGCCGCCCCAGCCCATCATGTCGCCGCCCCACATGGCCGCCGCTCCCGCTAGCGCGACGGACGGCCGCGCCATCCGCGGCTCATCTGTTCGCGCTGCTCCGGCGTCAGAACCGCGTCCATACGTTTGCGCGCCTGCAGCGACAGATCGAACATCTGCTTGTGCGCGTCGGCCATCGCCTCGTAGGCCTTGCGCGCGGCCTTCTCGTCGATCGGTCCGGAACCGAACGCCTCGGACATCGGTCCGCCCTGCTGATGCAGCTTGCCCATCAGCTCCCAGTGCTTCTGCGCGATGTCCTGCTGGATTTCGGAGATCTTCGCGCGCTGCTCGGCGCTGAGGTCAGGGCCATATCCGTAGCCGCCATAGCCGCCCATCATTCCCGGGCCCATGCCGTAGCCACCAAAGCCGCCCATCATTCCGGGGCCCATGCCGTAGCCGCCCATCATCCCGGGGCCCATACCGTAGCCACCGTAGCCGCCCATCATTCCCGGGCCCATGCCGTAGCCAGGACCGTACCCAGGACCATATCCGGGGCCGTAGCCCGGACCCTGGCCCTGGCCATAGCCCGGGCCGCCGCCCGGCCCGTAGCCACCCATCATTCCGGGCCCCATGCCACCATACGGTTGAGAGCACGCGGCTGTAGCCGTGCCAAACAGGATCGCCGCCGAGGCGGCAAGCAATTTGCGTTTCATATTCGACTCCATTCGGTTATCGATTAGTAGGTAGCGCGGCGCGGTCGCCCGCCCTGGCGCGCAAGTAAATCAGGACGACTGCGGATCAGCGCCGGATGCGCGCCGAACGTGCGTAGAAGGAAGCTGAGGCGAAGAGAATGTCCGGCGGATATCGGGCGCCGGCAACGGAAGCGCCGGAAAAATGCAGCGCCGTGCGGGCAGGCGCCGCCACTGCAAGCTTGCTTTCGCCTGTGACGCGAACATTGGCAGGCTGGCTTGACGTGCTCACTGCGCCGTCCTCGATATCCGCGCAGCACGGCGCGTCGTGGTCGTGCGCGCTCCCGCCGCGCGCGTCCTGGTGCGCGACCGAGTGCGCGTCTTGTCCCTGCTCGCCAGGTATTGCGCCAGCCGCCAGCACGTCGCACACGGGGCGCAACAAGAGGAACAACAGTGCCGCCGAGGCAAGGATTCGTTTCATGGCAATACGCGGGACTTGCATCTCGCTCGTATATTCGCGTCATCCTTGCACCGCAGGTTGATCTGCGTCAATCTTCCTCCGGTCGACGATCGGCGGCTTCCCGCGTTGCGCTGCTCGGCAGCAGCGCGGCCACTATCCGGAGTGCCAAGTGCCTCAAGTATCTCCTCCCGGCTCCATCTTGCCGGCGCGTGCGCAGTACCCCTGCGCCGGTACGCCAAGCGCGGCATTGAACTTGCTGGAGAGGTTCTGGAACGCCGCAAGCGCGGCGAGCTCGAGCACCTCCTGTTCGTCGAAGTACGTGCGCAGCCGGGCAAAGCAGGCGTCGTCGACTAGGCGCGCCGGATCAGTGAGGGCCTCGGCAAAAGCGAGCGCGGCCTTCTCGCGCTCGGTATAGAGCGGCGAAGACTCGAACTGCTCGAGCGCGTCGAGCTTTGCGGGCGCGACGGCCCGCTCCAGCGCCGCTGCTCCGTTCAAGTCGACGCAGAAAGCGCACCAGTTGATCTGCGAAATGCGCACCTGCACCAGAGCACGCAGCGCCGGCTCGAGCGGCGAGCTGCGGCGGTCGAGACTGCGATACAGCAGCGTCAGCATGAGAAAAGCGCGCGGCAGCCGGCCCCAGAGCCTGGCCGGCTCGAGCTCGGCGCCATGCTTGCGCCGCTGTGCGGCGAAGATCAGCCTGACATACCACGGGTATGCCCGGGTGGCCGATGCCGCGACACGCGGCGAAGACGCGGCGGCTACTGCGGCGAACGATTCGCGTTTCATATCCGCTTAATGGACACCTGTGCCGACCTCTTGTTTCCTCAAGTTCCACGTCCGGACGCGGAATAGCGGCTCAGCAGCATTTCTTCATCCGCTCTTCAAGCTCCGAAACGACCGCCGAGTCAGTTGTCTTCGCGTCCCGCCGCCACAGGACTCCTGCCGTCAACAGCGCGAGTGCCGCGCCCGCGGCGCCAGCTAGACCCCAGTGCTCGCCCGCCAGGCCGGCGGCAGCGACAATTCCTACGGGAAGCGCGAGCGCCTTCCACACCAGCGGCGAGCGCCTGGGCGGCAGGCGCGTCTCGATCGCCTGCGCAAAACCCACCACCGAGGCGCCCAGAAGGATGCCGACCAACGCGGTGTCCACGGCGTAGCCCCCCAGGCGCGCCGCGATCATCCACAGCCATGTTCCGGCAACTCCGACACAAACCGGGCAAACCGGCAGGCGCAAGAACTTGCCGGCGAGCCATGCCAGCAGGCCAAGCATGAGCATCGAGGCGATTACGATGAGCAGACTGGTCATGGCATCAGATCGCGAAGATCAACAGTCCCAGCGCCACCATGGCGCCGCCACCGCCCAGTCGCATGGCCCTGCGCTTTTCCTGCTGCCACTGCTGCACCTTGCCGAGGAGCGACGCATTGCTGGCCACGAGCAGGATCAGGACCAGCGGCAGCACGAAGATCACGTTGTAGAGCAGCAGATAGCCGACCCCGGCGTAGTACGTGGCCTGATCATGCAGAAGCCCGACCGCCATCAGATACGGTCCGCCGGTGCAGGGAAACTCGCACACGCCTACCAGCCCGCCGAGCGCGAGCGCGGTCGGGATCGAGGCCCGCTCCATGAGCACCGCCATCTTGTGATGCGCCGCCTGCGGGATCGCCAGCTTGACCGGAAACGCCGGCACGTACTCGTTAACAATATTGATCAAGCCCAGCACGACGAGCAGCCCCGCACCCACGTTCGCCATGAAGTGGGGTGTATCGAACAGATGCAGGGTTTGCAGCAGGCCGAGCCCTATCAGCAGGTACACGAAGAACAGGCCGACGATGTAGGCGGCGCCGATCTGCAGCACATTGGAGCGCAGCTTGCCGATGCTCAGCAGGAATGCCACGGTCAGCACCAGGATCGAAAACGCGCAAGGATTGACGCTGTCGATCAGCGCCGCGACCATGACAAGCGGCAGCAGCCAGCGGCCGCCGTCGCTCGCGCTCCACAGCGCCGCGGTGCCGGCGCTGCCGAACTGGAACAGCGCGATGGTCGCGGCAAGCACGATCCCTGCAGCGACGACGATGGTCAGTTTCCGGTCCACGGCGTCATGGCCTCACGTTGGCGGTAAAGGCGACCTGCAGCGGCGCGCCGGCGTTGGATTCGATGGTGACCACGCGCTCGGTGTGCCCCAGGCCCGCCGGGCCGTGCGCGGCAGGATCGAACACCACGTCCACGTACGCCGTCTCGTTCGGCGCCAGCGTCTCATTGACGGCCGGCAGGGGGCCGTGCCCCGGCATGCCGTAGCTGCCGATCACGCGCATGCCCTTCACCAGCGTCGCCTTGGTGCACATGCAGGAGGTGTAGACCCGTTGGAGCAGCACGGGCGCCGCGCTTTCGTTCCTGAACCAGTAGCGATGGCTCACGTTGCCGGCTGCCATCGAGATCTGGCCGAAGTCGAAGCGGGCCTCGCGGGCGCGTAGAGCCGCGGGCGCGGATGCCACAGCCGCGGCTGTCGCAGGCGCAGTCGTCGCAGGCGCAGCGGTTTTGGAGCCCGGGCTCGCGGCGATGATGGCGATCACCACTGCGACAATGATAAGGACGACGCCAACAATCAGTCCTGCGTTGCTCGACTGCTTGTTCGCTACGGTTGCACCTCTCGACATAGGACCTCCCAATTTTTCCGAATTGCGTTCAGGTTCATCCGATCGCGCCCAGTGCCGGAAACGCGCGCAGCAGCCAGTTCGCGAACGCCGATAGCCAGCCGGTGATCATGGCGATGCCGAGCGCCACCAGCACCAGGCCGCCACCGATCTGCAGCGCGGCACCGAAGCCGCGCAGCTCGCCCAGAATCCTCGCGGCGCGGTCGATGAACAGCGCGGTGAGCAGGAACGGCACGCCCAGGCCGAGTGAATATGCGCCGAGCAGGGTGACGCCCTCGCCACTGGTGCCGACGGCGCTCACGGCAAGAATTGCCCCAAGGATCGGCCCGATGCAGGGCGTCCAGCCGAACGCGAACGCGACCCCGAGCACGAATGCCGCAAACGGATTTCCGCCCGCGAGGCGCGGATGCAGTCGCAGGTCGCGCTGCAGCCACGGCAGCCAGCGCCACAAACCCAGCATGAACAGGCCGAATGCGATCACCACCGCGCCGGCGACGAGGTTGGCCTCGTAGCGATAGCGCAGCAGCAGCTGGCCGAGCACGCTCGCGCTGGCGCCGAAGGCGATGAATACCGCCGAGAAGCCGGCGACGAACGGCGCACTCATGCCAAGCGCCATGAGCCTGTCGCGGGCGTGCAGCCGGTGCCTGCGCCGCACGCTGTCCCCGGCCACGTAGGACACATACGCCGGCACCAGAGGCAGCACGCAGGGCGACAGAAAGGAAATCACGCCGGCGCCGAAAGCCACCGCAAGGCCGATGGTCGCAGCGTCGGTCATGCCTTCATTCCGAGCGCAGCCGGCGCACCAGCGGCAGCAGCCGCTCGTCGACCGTCTTTCGGGTGATGGCGCCGATGATCTTGTCGCGGATCACGCCCTGCTTGTCGACGACGAAGGTTTCAGGCACGCCGTAGACGCCCCAGTCGATGCCGACGCGCCCGTCGCGGTCGGCGCCCGTGCGCGTATACGGATCGCCCAGTTCATCCAGCCAGCGCGCTGCGTCCGCGGGCTGGTCCTTGTAGTTGAGGCCGTGGATCGGCAGCATGCGCTCTTGCGCGAGCTCCATCCACAGCGGGTGCTCATCGCGGCATGCGGTACACCAGGAGGCGAAAACGTTCACCACGGCGACCTCGCCGCGCAGATCCTCGGAGGCGAGCCCGAGCGTGCGTCCTTGCACCGGCGCGAGGCGGAACTGCGGTACCGGCTTGCCGACGAGCGGCGAGGGCAGCAGGCGCGGATCGAGCGTCAGGCCGATGCCGAGCACGATCGCGAGCACCACGAAGATCGCGAGCGGCCACAGGTACGGCCGGCGCGTGTCCGGCGCGGGCCCTTCCGCAGCGGCGAGTGTCTGTTGTTTCACGATCGATTCCTTCCCAGCCGTTCCATATCCGTTTGATTGCCTGCAAGTGCGCACGCCGGGCACGCGCGGTGCCCGGATCAGATGACTGCAGGGTTTCAGCGCAGGATTCGCGCCGAACGGAGATAGAACGACGTCGGAAGGCGAGGGGGCGCCCGGAGCCAGTGCAGCTGCCGGGTGGAAACAGCGATGCCGGCAATGACGGCGCCGAGCGCTGCGGGCGCAACGCCTTTCGGCGCCTTCAGGCCGCCGGCCAGCGCCAGCAACGGCGCGATCCGCTGCGCATCGCTGACGTTGGCGCAGCAATGCGGATCGCCATCGTGCCCGAGAGGCCCGGCGGCGACCTGCGTGGCTGCGTGCGCCGCCGCGCCGCCCACATGCGCAAACCACGCTTCGCACGCCGGCCGCAGGAGGACGGCCAGCAGCGCCAGCGCGGCGAGCGCCAGGAAGACGCGGCGAGGAAGCGGCAACGCGCTAGTCAGCATATTCGGCTGCCAGAATGCCTGCCCCCGGAAACGGATGGTTGACCCAGATCAAACCTGCGCCGGCCGCAAGGTCAGAATTGCGCACGCAAAGCTACTTTGCGACCCCGAGACGGGTCACCATGTACTGCCCGCCGACCTTCTCCATCGAGAACTTGACCGTGTCGCCGGGCTTGACTTGATCCAGCATCGCCGGATCCTTTACCCGGTACACCA
>JAOUGZ010000643.1 GCA_029865405.1 Betaproteobacteria bacterium | reverse complement strand
CGCCAGCCAGCCGCGCTTTGCCGCGGGCACGGCGAGCACCGCCTGCGCGACGGCGCCCGGCGCGAGGTCGAGGACCACCTGCGCGCCGCTCGCCTGGTGGCGAACCAGGATCGCCGGCCGGTCGAAGCGCGCGCGGTTGTCGAGGTACAGGCGGAACTGCGCCGCCTCGCCGGCGAAGACCGGCTCGGCGCGGCCGGCGCTCACCGTGAGGCGCGCCAGATTGCGCGTCGTGTGCACCATGGCGACGAGGCCGAGGCCGGCGAGCAGGAAGGTCAGCGCGAAGCCCAGCTGCAGCGCGTAGTTGATCGAGCCGACGAGCAGGATGCCGAGCGTCGCGCCGTACAGCCACCCCAGGCGCGTCGGCAGGATGTAGACGCGGCGCTGGCCGAGCGTGATGGCGCCGCGCTCGGGCGCGCGGTAGCCGTAGAACCAGCCGCGCAGGCGTGCATCGGCGAGCAGGGCGCGGATCATGTCAGCTGGTGGCGCCCTTGTAGCCCCAGCGCACCTTCCACGCCGCCAGCACGGCGCGCGGGTAATCGGGCTTGCCCAGGCTGCCGTTGTAGCGGCCCAGGGCGCGCCAGTAGTCGCCCTTCTCCATGTCGAGATAGTGCCGCAGGATGACGCAGCCGTAGCGCAGGTTGGTGCGCAGGTGGAACAGGTTGTCGCGCTTGGAGCCGATCAGCTTGATCCAGAAAGGCATCACCTGCATGTAGCCGCGCGCGCCGGCGCGCGACACCGCGTACTTGCGAAAGCGGCTCTCGACCTCGATGATGCCGAGCACCAGTTGCGGGTCGAGGCCCGCGCGCAGCGCCTCGAAATGCGCCGTGCGCAGCAGCTCGAGGCGCTGCTGGCGGTCGGGGATGCGGTTTTCCAGCCGGCGCGACATCTCGAACAGCCACTTGTGCGCATTCTCGCGGTCGCGGAACGCCAGTTCCGGCACCGAGCGGTCGGCGAGCGCGGCCGAAAGGCTGTGGCGCACGCTGGCGGCGAGCTCCTCGTAGCGCTGCGCGCCTGCGTCCGCCGGCGAGGGGTGCGCGAGCGCCGCGGCCAGCAGCACCGCTTGCATGCCGGTGCGCGTCATGCCGCCGCGAGCCGCTCCTTGAGGAACGCCGCGAGGCCGGCGAGCGGCACGCTGCGCGGCTGCGCGTCGCGCCGGCCCTTGTATTCGGCGTCGCCGGCCGCCAGGCCGCGCTCCGACAGCACGACGCGATGCGGGATGCCGATCAGGTCCATGTCCGCGAACAGCACCCCCGGGCGCTCGTCGCGGTCGTCCATCAGCACGTCGATGCCGGCGTCCTGCAGCTCGCCGTACAGGCGCTCGGCGGCGGCGCGCACCTTGTCGTTCTTGGCGTAGGCAATGGGCACCAGGCAGACCGCGAACGGCGCCAGCGCCGCGGGCAGCGCGATGCCGCGCTCGTCGTGGTGCTGCTCGATCGCCGCGGCCACGATGCGCGTCACGCCGATGCCGTAGCAGCCCATCTCCAGCGGCCGCGATTCGCCCTTGGCGTCGAGCACCCGGGCACCGAGCGCCTCGGAGTACTTGGTGCCCAGCTGGAAGATATGGCCGACTTCGATGCCGCGCTGGATGCGCAGGCTGCCCTTGCCGTCGGGGCTGGGATCGCCTTCCATGACGGTTCTGATGTCGGCGACGAGCGAGGGTTCCGGAAGATCGCGGCCCCAGTTCACGCCGGCGAGGTGGAATCCCGCCTCGTTCGCGCCGCAGACGAAATCGGCCATCGTTGCCACGCTGCGGTCCGCGACCACGCGCAGCTGCGCCGCGGCGCCCACCGGGCCGACGTAGCCGGGCGGGCCGCCCAGGGCCTGGCGCATCTCGGCTTCCTGGGCGAAGCGGAACGCGCCGATCGCCTTCTGTGTCTTCACTTCGTTCAGCTCGTGGTCGCCACGCAGCAGCAGCAGCACGAATTGCGCCTCCTGCATCACCGCGAGCGCCTTCACCGTGCGCGCCAGCGGCAGCTTGAGCAGGTCCGCCACCTCTTCGCAGCGCGTCTTGCCGGGCGTGGCGACCTTGCGCATCTGCTCGGCGGGCGCGCGGCGCGCCGCGGCCGGCGCCAGTGCCTCCGCCAGATCGATGTTGGCGGCGTAATCGGAATCGGTGCTGTAGGCGATCGCGTCCTCGCCGGAGTCCGCCAGCACCTGGAATTCATGCGAGCCGGTGCCGCCGATGGCGCCGGTGTCGGCGGCCACGGCGCGAAAACGCAGGCCGAGGCGGGTGAAGATGCGCGTGTAGGTGTCGTACATGTTCCGGTACTCGCGTTCCAGGTCCGCGTGATCGACATGAAACGAGTAACCGTCCTTCATCACGAACTCGCGCGCGCGCATGACGCCGAAGCGCGGGCGGCGCTCGTCG
>JAOUGZ010000642.1 GCA_029865405.1 Betaproteobacteria bacterium | reverse complement strand
CGTCACCAACCACGTCGCGAACGACCCGCAGGGCATCCTCGACTCGATCGTCTCCGCGATGAGCACCTTCGCGCACAACAACGCGGTCTCGAGCGGTCACTGCGCCGTGGTGCTGGGACCGGAGCACGCGACGACCATTTCGAAAGCGGGCTGGAAGCGCCACGACGTCAAGCAGTACCTGTGGACGAACGCCCACAACACATTCGGCCAGGTCGCGTTCAACCACCGCTACGGCAAGGTCTACAACCGCAGCCTCCCGGTCTGGTACGGACGCGAGCTCGACTCGCGCATCCCGGTCGTGCCGAGCGCGGAGAACATCCACCTGTTCGTGATCGGCGGCGAGGCCGGGCGTTTCTCGGCCTTCATCCCGGGCTGGGGTCACATGAGCTCGCCCGTGCTGCGCGAGATCGAAGGCAAGGCGCAGGCGAGCGCAGCGCGCTGCGTCGACGGCACCTGTTACCTGTAGAGAAGGAGAACCCCGCATGATCCAGGTCTACGACCCGCGCGGCGTGGTCGGGGCCGAGAAGAAGGCCACCGCGGCGCGCGTGAAGGCGCTGCAGGGCCTGCGGCTCGGCATCCTCGACAACACCAAGTGGAACGCGAACAAGCTGCTGCGCGAGCTGCGCGACCAGCTCAAGGCGGCGCACCCGCTCGCCGACGTGCACTACTACCGCAAGGAGAGCTTCTCCAAGTTCGCCGCGCCCGAGCTGATCGAGGAGATCCGGCGCGACAACGACATCGTCGTCACCGCCATCGGCGATTGAGGCTCCTGCACGTCGTGCTGTATGCATGACGGCTTCAGTCTCGAGTCGCTGGGCGTGCCGACCGCGGTGATCGTCACCACGGAGTTCCTGCACGAAGCGCGCGTGCAGCGCGAGGCGCTCGGCATGCAGGGGCTCGTGCCGGTGGTGATCCAGCATCCGCTGTCGTCCCTCTCGGACGAGGAGATCCGTGCGCGCGCGGCGCAGGCGCTCGAGCAGGTGGTCGGCGTCCTGCGCGGGACGCAGCCCGATCCTTCGTGCTAGGCTCGCCCCATGGCTGAAAAACTCAATACCGGCGACCTGTTTCCCAGGTTGACCCTCGACCTGGTCGACGGCACGAAGCTGGAGCTCCCCGCGGGCCTGGACGCGCGCTACAAAGTGATCCTGTTCTACCGCGGTCACTGGTGACCGTACTGTCGCCGGCAGTTGGCCGGTTTCGAGCAGCACAAGAAGGAGCTCGACGGGCTCGGCGTGAAAGTCGTCGCGGCGAGCGTCGACCCCCTGGACAAGGCGAAGGAAGTGGCCGCTGAGCTGTCCTTTGCCGTGGGCTACGGCGTCACGCGCGCCATGGCCGACCAGCTCGGCTCGTGGTGGGAGGAGCGCCGCAGCATCATCCAGCCCTCCGAATTCCTGGTCGCCGCAGACGGCAAGGTGCGCGCGGCGACCTACAGCTCGGGCCCCATCGGCCGCGTCCATCCCGCCGACGTGATCCGGCTGGTGAACTTCTACGACAAGCAGGCAGCCGAAAAGAAATCATGACCGAACCCCTGACCCTGGAAATCTTCTCCGACTACGTCTGACCCTGGTGCTACCTCAGTACCGTGCGTATTGAGCGGCTCAAAAGGGAACACGGGGTGCGCGTGAAGTGGATTCACTTCCCGCTCCACCCGGAGACGCCTGCGGAAGGCCGCAGCCTCGAGGATCTTTTCGCCGGGCGCGGCTACGACATCCCGAAGATGCAGGCGCAGATGCGCGCGCGCATGGAAGCCGAGGGCCTGCCCTACGGCGCGCGCACGATGACCTACAACAGCCGCCTCGCGCAGGAGCTCGGCGCCTGGGCCGACACGCAGCCCGGTGGCGAGGCGATCCACGACGCGCTGTTCCGCGCCTACTTCGTCGATGCGAAGAACATCGGCGACCCCGAGGTGCTGGTCGAGATCGCGGCCGCGGTGGGCCTGCCGGCCGACGCGGCGCGCGAGGTGATCGAGAAGCGCACGCACAAGGGCGCGATCGACGCCGACTGGCAGAAATCGCACCAGTATGGGGTCACCGGCGTGCCGACCTTTGTCATCGGCAGAAACGGGGTGGTCGGCGCGCAGCCCTACGAGGCGCTCGAGGAGCTGGTGAAGCGGGCGGGTGGCTGAAGACGGGCCGCGCCTACAGCAAGCCCTCCTTCCAGATCCCGATCAGCACGAAGCGCGCAACGATCAGGTGCCCGAGCGTGGTCGGGTGCACGCCGTCGGCAAACAGGTAGGTCAGCGCGGCGCCGTTTTGCAGCAGCGTCTGCCTTGAGCAGAACAGGCTCGAGCCGCCCTTCTCGAGACCGCCGGTGATGGCCTCGATCTTGGCGGCATCACACGCGGGCACGTTGATTTCGCGCACCAGGTAAAAG
>JAOUGZ010000114.1 GCA_029865405.1 Betaproteobacteria bacterium | reverse complement strand
CGCCGAACTCGCAGGGCAGCTGCGCGCGCTGGGCGGTGTGCTCGGGCTCCTGCAGCGCCCAGCCGAGGCGTTCCTGCGTGCCGGTCCCGCCGGGGCGCTCTCGGACAGCGATATCGGGGCGCGGATCAAGGCGCGGCTCGCCGCGCGGCGGGCGAAGAACTACGCGGAGGCCGATCGCATTCGCAAGGAACTGGAGCAGGGCGGCGTGATTCTCGAAGACGGCGCGCAGGGCACGACCTGGCGGCGCGCCTAGCGCAGGAGCTTCAGTGCAGCAGCGTCCCGTCGCGCGTCAGCGCCATCAGGTAAGTGCGTGCGCTGCCTTGCCGGTTGGTGCGCGAAAAGCCCACGATATGGCCGCCGGCATCGTGATAGGACATCGCTTCGAGAGCCCGCAATAGCGCGTTGCGGGTCAGCGCCGGGCCGACACGGCGTACCGCCTCGGCGAACACGGAGGCGGCGATGTACGCCTCGAAGGATGCGGGCGCGTAGGCGTTGCGCCCGGTCTCGGCTTCGATCGCGGCGCGATACGCCGCCACCACCGGCAGCGACACCCGCGCGAGCGGTGGCAGAACCTGGGATAGCGTGACGCCCGCGCCGTCCCTGCCCAGCGCTTCGGCAAGCCGTTCGGGGTCGGCCGGGGACAGCGCCACGATCTGCGTGCCGCGGCCCGCACGCCTGAGCGCGCGCACCAGATCCGCCGCCGGCGGCTGCGGCAGGGCAATCACGACCACGTCCGGATCGGCGACGAAGATCTCCCGCACCAGGCCGGCAACGCCGTCGGACGCCTGCTTCAGCGCCGCGTCGACGGGCGCGGCGAGGCCGCGCAGCGCGAGCGCCGAGCGCGCTGCGGCGAGGAACTCCGCGCCGGCCGGGTCGTCGGCGCGCAACAGGGCAAAGCGCTTGAGCCCGAGCTGCGCGTAGTGGCTGATGACGCTCTCGATCTCGTCCGCGCGCCCGGCTCGCACGGTGAACACGCTGCGCTCCGGCTGGCGTGCCAGTGCCGCGCCGGTGACGGGGCCGAAGAGCGGCACGCCTGCCTTCTGCAACAGGGCGAGGAGCTCGCGCGTCATGCCGGCGTCGGCGTACCCGAACAGCGCGAATACCTTGAATTCCTCGACGAAGCGCGTCGTATTGGCGAGAGTGCGCTCGGCGTCGCCCGCGTCGTCGAGCGTCGCGAGCTCGATGCGCCGGCCGTGCACGCCGCCGGCGTCGTTCAGCCTGCGGAAGTAGGCGAGGGCGCCGTTGCGCACGTCTTCGCCGGCGGACTGCAGCGGGCCGGAGAGCGGCGCGGACTGGCCGAGCACAATGGTCCGCGGCGTAACGCCCTGGCTCCAGGCCGTCGCCCCGAGAAGCCACAGGCCGAGCCCGAGTAGAGCCGCGCGGACGGGTGCTATCATCGACCGCAATTTTCTCCGATTGCCGAGATTCGCGCGCATGCTTCTGCAAATCCCCGGGGTGCTCAGCAAGGATCAGCTGGAGACGGTGATGCGCGAGCTGGGCCAGGGCGCGTATGAGGACGGCCGGGTCAGCGCCGGCGTGATTGCCCGCGACGTCAAGAACAACCTGCAGGTGAAGCGCGACGCGGAGGCGGCGCGCAAATGCGCGCCGCTCATTCTCGAGACGCTGCGCCGCAACGCCACCTTCTACGCGGCGGCGCTGCCGCACCGCATCCATGGCCCGATCTTCAACCGCTACGACGTCGGCATGACCTACGGCTCGCACGTCGACAACGCGATCATGGCGGATGACCATTCCGTGCGTTCCGACGTGTCGGCGACACTGTTCCTCAGTCCGCCGGACACCTACGAAGGCGGCGAGCTGGTCCTGCAGGAGCACCAGTCGGAGCGGCGCGTCAAGCTGCCCGCGGGAAGCATGGTGGTGTATGCCTCAACCAACGTGCACCGCGTCGAGCCCGTGAGGCGGGGCACCCGCATCGCGGCGATCTTCTGGATCCAGAGCCTGGTGCGCGACGAGTCGAAGCGCGACATCCTCTACGATCTCAACGAGATTCTCTCCGCGCTGCGCCAGAAGCTCGACGGCAACGAGCAAATGGCGCTGGCGTCGATCTACAGCAATCTGATGCGGCAGTGGTCGGAGACCTGAGCGCGTCAGCGGCGCGCTTGGTACTGCTGCCACATGTGCAGTAGCGCAGTCTCGATCTCCCGCACGCGCCCCGCGGTGTCGAACAGCGGTCCGGTGCGTGCCTCGAGCGTGCGGCAAAAACGCTACTGCTTCGTGAACGCTGCAGCGCCGATCACGTCCTTGCCGCCGGAACTCAAATCCTTGACGTGATACGTGAGGCCCGCACGCTCGGCGGTCGCGCCGGCGAAAAAGCCCGTGACCAGGGCATCGCAGCCGCTGCCGCAGACACCGGGCGTCCCGGAAGTCGTAAGCGTGCCTTGGCCGCCCTGCCGGAAACCGGTGAATGTATTCCCGAAGATGGCTGCGCTGCCGCCGATGAAGTAGCCGTTTCCGTCGGGCATCGTCGCGTTAAGGCTCATCCCGACACTGGGACTTCGCACATCGAAGTTCACGGTCAGGTCGCCGCTGAAAGTGCCCGGTGCGGCAGAGGCGTCGACATAGGTCGGCCGCGTGGCGCCAAGTAGCGTATAGGTCGCCGTGCCCGTCTGCGGCATGTTGGAAGTCGGAATGCCGACCACGTAGTGGAATCCCCGGAATGCGGTGTAGTTCTCATTGAGGATGCAACCATCCCCGCACGAGTCGCCCGTGACCGGGCCGGTCCAACGTCCCCAGGCCAGAATGCCGTCGGTGCCGAAATCGGCATGTGTCCCGGTAGCACCCAGCGCGTAGAACCCGAGGCCCAGATCACTGATCGATGTCATGCGTCCCGCCGCATCAAACGTTGCGGCAGCGTCAACATAGAAATCGAAGTCTGCGAAGTCTGGAAATCCCGACTCGCTGAAGACCATGGACGCCATGTAGCCACCGCCAATTGGCAGCGTCCCTGTCGGCGAGGGCGGGACGATGACCGAGTTGCCGTCGCTGGTGCGCTCGTTGCCTTGCGCATACTCCAGCAGCGCCGGCAACGGCGAGGGCCCCGCGGTCGGGATCTGCACGGTCTCCTTGGGCGGCTGCTTGGGATCCACGGGTGCCAGGCCGGAGACCCCGGCCGGGATGTCGATCGAGCCCGCCGGGTTGGCGAGGAACCAGATGCCGCTGGTGCCCTGCACCAGGGTCGAGCCGTCATTCAGCACCTGGATCAGCCCGCCGGTGCCGCGGATACCCACGGTCGCGGTGGGCGTGGCCACCTGGTACTTGTTGCGATTCACGCGCCCGATCAGCCCGGTCACGGTACGCATCGCGCCCTTGAGAAGCGAATAAAAGGCGTTCTCCGAACCGTCGGTCTTGCCCGCGAACTTGTAGTCCTTGATGCCGAATTCAGTATTGGGCTGCAGCGAGATGAAGGCGCCGTCGGTCATCCTCATCTGCACGCGCCCGTCGTTGGTGCGAACGACATCCCCAGTATCGAGCTCGGTGCCTCGTCCGGCCGGCCGCGTGCGTCCGTCCGCGCCGACGACGGTGGCGGGACCGATCGCGAATTCGACGCGCCCCGCCGCCGCCTGCGCCTGGCCGGCAAAGGCAATGGAGATGAGCGCGAGTGTCAGCCCGGTGCGATTCAAGCGGCAAGGCGTGGCGCGTGGCATAAAGTCCCCTTAACCAATGCGGCCGCAGCGGCGGCAGGTAAGCGATTGTGGCGGCACGGAAAGTTTGGGCAACAGGAAATTTGTCACACTACCTCGGGCCTATTTCAGAAGTTGAAGCGCGCCGAGAGGCTGGCGACGGAGCGATCGAAGTCGTTCAGCACGACGTTGGAGCTGTTGTCGGTGTGCGCGAGCTGCAAGCGCAGCGTGGTGCCCGAGCGCCACAGGTAGCTCAGTCCCAGGTTGAGATCGGTCTGCTTGTCCTCGCGCGCGATCAGAAAGAGAGGCTCGGTGCCGCCGTACTTGCGCCGCTCGTAGGAAGCCGAGGCAAAGAGCGACCAGCCCCCGCCCAGGCGCCACTGCGCCCCCAGGCGCGCGCCCACGGGTTTGTGGCCCAGATGCGGGAAGAGCTCGTTCACTTCCTTCTCCTCGCCGCCGTACAGGCTGGCAAAGAGCGCCGGGGCGTACTCGCCGCTGAAGGCCTGCGCGTAGGCCACCCCGAGGATGCTGCGATCGGCGTCGCGCACCGGCTGGGTCTCGTAGCGCAGCGCAGCGTGCTGGGCGAAGACCGTGGCCTGCGTGCGCTCATCGAAGCTGCGCTGCCATTGCGCGACGAGCCCCGAGGTGCTGCGGTAGGTGTGGGTGTCCACGGCGAAGTACTGGCCCTGGGCGCCGACGGTGATCGCGTCCAGCCCGCGCGCAAAGCGCACCCCGAGGCTGGCATCGAGGGTGTCGGTGCTGAAGCTGGCGGCGCTCAGGTTCTGGCGCATGACCCCCGAGAACCCCCCGACCAGCGACCAGGACAGGTCGAGCTTGCGCGTGAAGTTGACGCCCGCGGCGAAGTTGAGGAAGCGATCATCCTGCTCGGTCAGCGAAGGCGCCAGGCTGAAGCTTGCGCCCCCGAAGAACGGAATCGCGATGCTCGACATGCCGGTAGCGCTGTTGACGTTGGTGTCGTAGCCAAAGGCTAGCTCCAGGTAACGCTCGAGCTGCGTGCGCTCGGCAGCGGCGATCGCCGAGAGAAACCGCTCGATCGTGGCGCGCACTTCAGAGGGCACCTGGCGCGCGCGCACCGCCTCGAACTCGCGCTTGGCCGCCTCGCGCTCGCCCATCGCCAGGTAGGCGCGCGCGATCTCGGCGCGCGCCTGCAGGTTGTCGGGCTGCAGCGCAAGCACACGTTCAAGCGCGAACACCGCGCGCTCTGGGTCGCCCGCGTCCAGCGCCGCGATGCCCAGCAGGTAGTCGTACTCGGGATCGCCCGCGCGCTGCGGCTCCAGCGGCTGTAGGAGCTTGTAAGCAGCCTGCGCGTCCTGGCGCTGCAGCAGCGCCCTGGCGCGGTCGGTAACGGCGTCTGCACCAGCCGCGAAACTGACGCAGAGGAGAATCGAGGCGCAAAGGACGCGACCCAAGAAGCGCTGCATTGCGGCCCCCCCCGGCTATTGTTGCGGGGAGTCTAGCAGGGCGTCCTGCCGAAGCGCCACCGCCCGCTAGCCCTCGAAGAACTCTTTAACCTTTTCTAACCATGACTTGCTGCGCGGATTGTGGCGCGCAACGTCCTCGCCGCTGATGTCCTCGAATTCCTTCAGCAATTCCTTCTGGCGCGACGTCAGGTTGACGGGGGTCTCCACCGCCACGTGGCAGAAAAGGTCGCCGGCGACGTGGCTGCGCACGCCCTTGATGCCCTTGCCGCGCAGGCGGAAGGTCTTCCCGGTCTGGCTTTCGGCCGGCACGCGGATGCGCGCCGATCCGTCCAGCGTGGGAATCTCGATCTCGCCGCCGAGCGCAGCGGTGGTGATGGAGATCGGCATCTCGCAGTGCAGGTCGTCGTGATCGCGCTGGAACACCGCGTGCGCCTTGATGTGCACCTGCACGTAGAGGTCGCCCGCCGGGCCGCCGTTGACGCCCGGCTCGCCCTCGCCGGACAGGCGCACGCGATCGCCCTCGTCGACGCCCGCGGGGATCTTCACCGAGAGCGTCTTTTGGTGCTTGATGCGCCCGCTGCCGCCGCACGTGGCGCAAGGGTTGGGAATGATCTTGCCGGTACCGTGGCAGCGCGGGCAGGTTTGAGCGATCGAGAACGGTCCCTGCGACACGCGCACCTGGCCCGCCCCGCGGCAGGTGGGGCAGGTCTGCGGCTGGCTGCCGGGCTTGGCGCCGCTGCCATGGCAGGGTTCGCACGGCGCCATGGTGGGGATGCGAATGCGTGTCTCGAAACCGTGCGCGGCCTGCTCGAGGGTGATCTCGAGGTTGTAGCGCAGGTCGGCGCCGCGGAACACGTTGGAACGGGCGCTGCGCCCGCCGCCGAAAACGTCGCCGAAGATATCGTTGAAGATGTCACCGAAGCCGGAAAAGCCGCCGGCGGCGCCTGCAGACCCCATGCCGGACTGGGGATCGACGCCGGCGTGGCCAAACTGGTCGTAGGCACCGCGCTTCTTCGCGTCCGAGAGCACGTCGTAGGCTTCCTGCGCCTCCTTGAAGTGGTCCTCGGCCTTGGGGTTGTCCGGATTGCGGTCCGGGTGCCACTTCATGGCGAGCTTGCGGTACGCCTTGCGGATATCGTCCGCCGACGCGTCCCGGTTGACGCCCAGCACTTCGTAAAAATCGCGTTTCGCCATGTGCCTTCCCAGACAGCAAAACGGGCGGCGCGCCTACGCGCACCGCCCGGTCGCCCTCATGTGGTGGTGCTGATCAACCCGTCTTCTTGTCCTTCACCTCGGTGAACTCGGCGTCGACGACGTCGCCCTCGGCCTTCTTCGCGTCGCCGCCCTGAGCGTCGCCCGCGGCCTGCCCGGCGGCCGCTTCGCCCTGCGCCGCCTTCTGGCTCTCGGCGTACATCTTCTCGCCGAGCTTCTGCGACGCCTTGGCGAGCGCCTCGGCCTTGGCCTCGATCTCGGCCTTGGCTTCCGACTTGAGCACGCCCTCGGCGTCCTTCAGCGCGGCCTCGATTTTCTCCTTCTCGCCCGCGTCGAGCTTGTCGCCGTACTCGTGCAGCGATTTCTTCACCGAATGCACCAGCGCCTCGCAGGCGTTGCGTGCGTTTACCAGCTCGAGCGCCTTGCGGTCCTCCTCGGCGTGCGCCTCTGCGTCTTTCACCATGCGCTGGATCTCGGCCTCGTTCAGGCCGGAGCTCGCCTGGATCTTGATCTTGTTCTCCTTGCCGGTGGCCTTGTCCTTGGCCGACACGTGCAGGATGCCGTTGGCGTCGATGTCGAAGGCGACCTCGATTTGCGGCATGCCGCGCGCCGCGGGCGGGATGTCGGTGAGGTTGAACTGTCCCAGGCTCTTGTTGCCCGCGGCCATGTCGCGCTCGCCCTGCAGCACGTGGATGGTCACCGCGGTCTGGTTGTCGTCCGCGGTGGAGAACACCTGCTGCGCCTTTGTCGGGATGGTGGTGTTCTTGTTGATGAGCTTGGTCATCACGCCGCCCAGCGTCTCGATGCCGAGCGAGAGCGGCGTCACGTCGAGCAGCAGCACGTCCTTCACGTCGCCTTTCAGCACGCCAGCCTGGATGCCCGCGCCGATGGCCACCGCTTCGTCCGGGTTCACGTCCTTCCTCGGCTCCTTGCCGAAGAACTCGCGCACCTTGTCGACCACCTTGGGCATGCGCGTCTGGCCGCCGACCAGGATCACGTCGGCGATGTCGCCGGGCTTCAAGCCCGCGTCCTTCATGGCGATGCGGCACGGCTCGATCGTCTTCTGGATCAGCTCGTCCACCAGCGACTCGAACTTGGCGCGCGTCACCTTCATCGTCAGGTGCTTCGGGCCGGAGGCGTCCGCGGTGATGTAGGGCAGGTTGACCTCGGTCTGCTGCGACGAGGACAGCTCGATCTTGGCCTTCTCGGCCGCGTCCTTCAGGCGCTGCAGCGCGAGCACGTCCTTCGACAGGTCGACGCCCGCGTCCTTCTTGAACTCGGTGACGATGTGGTCGATCAGGCGCTGGTCGAAGTCCTCGCCGCCCAGGAACGTGTCGCCGTTGGTGGAGAGCACTTCGAACTGCTTCTCGCCGTCGACGTCGGCGATCTCGATGATCGAGATGTCGAAAGTGCCGCCGCCCAGGTCGTATACGGCGATCTTG
>JAOUGZ010000641.1 GCA_029865405.1 Betaproteobacteria bacterium | reverse complement strand
CGTCGTCGAGCGGCGCGAGCTGCTGCCCGATTCGGGCGGTCCCGGCAGGCAGCGCGGCGCGCTCGGCCGGCGCGAGGTGTTTCGCGTGCCCGCGGACGCCGGCGCGCCGCAGGCGCCGGTGATGCTCGCGATCCAGTCGGGGCGCTTCCGCCTGCCGCCCGAGGGCCTGTTCGGCGGCAAGCCCGGCGCGCTCGCGCGATTCCTCGTGAACGGCGCGCCGGGCGACCCCTACGGCCTGACGCAGCTCAAGCCGGGCGACACGGTGGTCATGGATGCCGCGGGCGGCGGCGGCTACGGCGATCCCCGCGAGCGTGACCGCGAGGCGCTGGCGCGCGACCTGCGTGAGGGAAAAGTCAGTCCCGGGAGCGCGCGGCGCGACTATGGCGAGCGCGAAGGTCTTTGATCCCGGTCAATTGCAGCCGGCACGCGCTGCGTACCGTATGCGCTAGCATGGGTTGGTCCACCTGGGGAGGAACGCCATGAACGACACGGTCAAGTACGTCCTGGACGAATCGCGCATCCCGAAGCGCTGGTACAACATCGCGGCCGACCTGCCCAAGCCGCCCCCGCCGGTGCTGCACCCCGGCACGCTGCAGCCGATCGGCCCGGGCGATCTCGCGCCGCTGTTTCCGATGGCCCTGATCGAGCAGGAAGTGAGCGCCGAGCGCGAGATCGAGATCCCCGGCCCGGTGCGCGACATCTACCGGCAGTGGCGCCCCTCGCCGCTGTTTCGCGCGCGGCGCCTGGAGAAGGCGCTGCAGACGCCGGCGAAAATCTACTACAAGTATGAAGGCGTGTCGCCCGCGGGCAGCCACAAGCCGAATACGGCGGTGGCGCAGGCCTTCTACAACCGCGAAGCCGGCGTCAAGAAGATCACCACCGAGACCGGCGCCGGCCAGTGGGGCTCGTCTCTCGCCTTCGCCGGCGCGCTGTTCGGCATCGAGATCAAGGTCTTCATGGTGCGCGTGTCGTTCAACCAGAAGCCCTACCGGCGCGCGCTGATGGAGACCTACGGCGCGCAGTGCATCGCCTCGCCCTCGGACCAGACCAATTCGGGCCGCGCCATCCTGGCGCAGAGGAAGGATCACCCGGGAAGCCTCGGCATCGCCATTTCGGAGGCGGTCGAAGTGGCGGCCACTCACGACGACACCAAGTACGCGCTGGGCTCGGTGCTCAATCACGTGCTCACGCACCAGACCGTCGTCGGCCAGGAAGCGATGCTGCAGCTCGAAATGGCGGGTGACGATCCGGACGTCCTGGTCGGCTGCACCGGCGGCGGCTCCAACTTCGCCGGCCTGGTGTTCCCGTTCCTCGGCGCGCAGCTGCGCGGCGGCAAGAAGCGCCGCATCGTCGCCATCGAGCCTTCGGCCTGCCCGAGCCTGACGCGCGGCAAGTACGCCTACGATTTCGGCGACACGAGCCACCTCACGCCGCTCGTCAAGATGCACACGCTCGGCTCGACCTTCACGCCGCCCGGGTTCCACGCCGGCGGCCTGCGCTATCACGGCATGTCGCCGATGGTGTCGCACTGCAAGGAGCTCGGCCTGCTCGAAGCGCGCGCCTATCATCAGAAGGAATGCTTCGACGCGGGCGTGCAGTTCGCGCGCACCGAAGGCATCCTGCCCGCCCCCGAGGCGAACCACGCGGTGAAGGGCGCGATCGACGAGGCGCTGCGCTGCAAGAAGGAAGGCAAGTCGCAGGTGATCCTGTTCAACCTGTGCGGCCACGGCCACTTCGACATGCAGGCCTACATGGACTATTTCTCCGGCAAGCTGGTCGACCAGGAGTACGACCAGAGCGAGCTGGCGATGGCCCTGGCCGGGCTGCCGGCGGTGAAGGCGGCCTGATCCGCGCCGTCCTCCCGCCGCGCCTGCGGCGGGGGCGGCGGCGGCGCTGTATTCTTCGATCTTTGGGACCGGCCGGCGTGATGCGCCGGATCGCGTGCGCGCATGCGGATTCGGCCTTGCCTCACCGTCGCCACGCTGCTCGCGGCCGGGTGCGCGAGCAGCGTGCCAGCGCTCGCGCCGCCCGCGCGCATCGAGTTTTTCCGCGGCAATCCCGTCTTTTGCGGCCAGTCCGGCGACCCGGTCTGCGAAGCGCGCGTCAACCACGTCGAAGGCAGGCCGGTGCTGACCCTGTCTTCCTACGCCGAGATCGCGCCCGGCCGGCCCGTGCTCGGACTTTTCTGCAGGATGAATCTGGGCATCATGATCGGCGATGCGCAGACCTTTCAGCGCGAGGTGGAGGTTGAGCTCGCGGCGGGCGGGCGGTACCGCGTCGCGGCGAGCGCCGCGCCCCGCGCCTGCACCATGAGGCTCATCGACGAGGCGACGGGCCAGCCCGTAGGCAAGGTGCGCTAGATGGACATGCCGCGCCT
>JAOUGZ010000640.1 GCA_029865405.1 Betaproteobacteria bacterium | reverse complement strand
CCGCTCCTGCGGTGCGGCGTCCGGCGGCAGGCCGAAGAAGCGGCGGAAGCCCGGGTCGTCGAAGAACGGATTGCGTGGCGCCGCGACCGTGCCGCGCACACCGATGTTGACCACGGCCGGCGCGACGCGCTTGATGACCGGCGCAAAGCTCGGATATTCCGTGCTTTTCTGTGCGAGAGCGGGGACGGTGGCGGCGAGCGCGGCGGCAGCGGCAACGGCCGCAATGAATTTGCTCATGGGATACAACCTCGGTGGTGCGCGTGGTCTGACAGGGGGCCCGGCTCACAAGTTCCGGTGTTCGCGCAGGCCGTATTTTCCCGCGTGCGAGCGCGTCCGTGTACAAACTGTGCGTATTTTGTGCTTATTTTCTGCATACAAGATGTTGTGCTGCGCGGAAATCCGGCGGCAACCGGCCGCGGACCGGGCGCTCGCCGGAAACTTCCTGAAGTGCGCTTTGTAACTTATTGAAATAAAAGGCTGTTTTGTTGGCGATTTTTTGACCAAGGAAATCCTTGACACTACCGGCCTCGCGGAAATAATTTCACAACCCTGACACAAGATCTTGTGGTTGCCGGCAAGTGCGGTGGGAGCCGGCAGAGAAGAGTCAGGGAGCCAAGCGAAATCGAACGCAGGCGGCGCCACGGCGCGCAGGCCCGGGTGAGATTTCTCCGGCGTCAGGGCTTGCCGGTCGGGTTCAGGGGAGTGTCGAAGAGAAAATGAGTACTGCGGTCAAGATCGAGCGAAAAACCGTCGAAGAGATCCCGTTTCAGGAAGCGTCGCTCGACATCTGGGACCGGAAGTACCGGTTGACGGCCAAGGACGGCACCCCCATCGACGCGACGATGGACGACACCTGGCGCCGTGTCGCGACCACGCTCGCCGGCGTCGAGGACGCCACTGCGCGCGAGCAGTGGTTCGAGCGTTTCCTGTGGGCGCTGCGCAAGGGCGCGATCCCGGCGGGGCGCATCATGTCGAATGCCGGCGCGCTGGCGCACAAGCCCGCGACCTCCACGATCAACTGCACGGTCTCGGGAACCATCCGTGACTCGATGGACGACATCCTGAACAAGGTGCACGAGGCGGGGCTCACGCTGAAGGCCGGCTGCGGCATCGGCTACGAGTTTTCAACGCTCCGGCCGCGCGGCGCCTATGTCGCCGGCGCCGGTGCGCATACTTCCGGTCCGATGTCGTTCATGGACATCTACGACCGCATGTGTTTCACGGTTTCCTCGGCGGGCGGCCGGCGCGGCGCGCAGATGGGCACTTTCGACGTCGGCCATCCGGACGCCGTCGACTTCATCCGCGCCAAGCGCGAGAACGGCCGGCTGCGCCAGTTCAACCTGTCGCTGCTCGTGACCGACGAGTTCATCGAGGCGGTGCGCGGCGACCGCGAATGGAAGCTTGCTTTCCCGATGCCGGCACGCGAATACGACCCCACCCAGCACGACCTGCACGACGCCACGGCCTTCGTCTGGCGTGAATGGCCGGACGCCGAGGGTTACGTCGGGAACGAGGACGGCCTGGTCGCCTGCAAGGTCTACAAGACCATGCCGGCGCGGCGGTTGTGGGACGTCATCATGGCGTCCACCTACGATTTCGCCGAGCCCGGCTTCGTGCTGATCGACCGCGTCAACGAGATGAACAACAACTGGTGGTGCGAGAACATCCGCGCGACCAACCCCTGCGGCGAGCAACCCCTGCCGCCGTACGGCTCCTGCCTGCTCGGCTCCGTGAACCTGACGCGCTTCGTGCGCCGGCCGTTCACCGAGGAGGCGAGTTTCGACTGGGACGAGTACCGCGAGGTCGTGCGGGTGTTCACGCGCATGCTCGACAACGTCGTCGAGATCAACGGCCTGCCGCTCGGCCGGCAGCGCGACGAGATCGTGCGCAAGCGCCGCCACGGCATGGGCTTCCTGGGCCTCGGCTCGACCATCACGATGCTCGGCATGAAGTACGGCTCCCCGGAGTCGGTCGCGTTCACCGACAACGTGTCGCGCGAGATGGCGATCGCGGGCTGGGAGGCGGGCCTCGGGCTCGCGCGCGAAAAGGGCCCGGCGCCGATCATGAACGAGGAGTTCACCGTCACCCGCGCGATGCTCCGCAAGCGCCCGGAGATGGCGCGCGACGGCTGGAAAGTGGGCGACCGCGTACCGGGGCGCGTGCTGCACGCGCGCTACAGCCGCTACATGCGCCGGCTCGCCGAGGTGGCGCCCGAGCTGGTCAAGGAGCTCGAGACGGTGGGCAGCCGCTTCACGCACCACAGCTCGATCGCGCCGACCGGCACCATCTCGCTGTCGCTCGCCAACAATGCGTCGAACGGCATCGAACCCTCGTTCGCCCACCACTACTTCAGGAACGTGATCCGCGAGGGCAAGAAG
>JAOUGZ010000113.1 GCA_029865405.1 Betaproteobacteria bacterium | reverse complement strand
AGGTGGAGTGCCTCGTCGAAGGGCTCGACCTGCAGGCGAGCGGCAGTGGCGCCTCGCGGCGCGCAGCCGAGCAGCAGGCGGCCGAGGCGCTGCTGCGGCAGCTCGACGCATGACGCCGTTTCGCAGCGGCAGCGTCGGCCTCGCCGGACGCCCCAATACCGGCAAGTCGAGCTTGCTCAATCGCCTGCTGGGACAAAAGCTCGCCATCGTCTCGCCACGCGCGCAGACAACGCGTCACCTGCTCCTCGGCATACTGAACACGACGGGCTGCCAGATGGCGTTTCTCGACGCGCCGGGCTTCCAGACGCGCCACCGCAACCTGCTCAATCGCTCGCTCAACCGGCGCGCGAGCGAGGCGGCGCGTGACGCGGATGTCGTGGCATTCGTGCTGGAGGCGATGCACATCGGCGCCGAGGACCGGGCAGCCCTGGCGCGGGTGCCGGAGGATCGCCCGATGGTGGCGGTAATCAACAAAGTCGATCTCGTGCGCTCGGCGTCCAGCCTCCTGCCGTTCGTGGCGCGCATCGCGCGCGAGCGCGCGTTTGCGGCCATCGTCCCGGTCTCGGCGGCGACCGGCCGCAACGTTCCCGAGTTGATGCGCGTGCTGGAATCGCTGCTGCCGGAAGGCCCGCCCATGTATCCCGCCGACCAGCTGACGGATCGCGACGAGCGCTTCTTCGCTGCCGAGCTGCTGCGCGAGAAGCTGTTCCGCGCCCTCGCCGACGAGCTGCCGTACAGCTGCGAGGTCATGGTGGACAGCTTTCGCGAGGAAGGGCGCATGCGGCGCATCGAGGCCACGTTGTGGGTCGAGCGCGAGGCGCACAAGCCGATCGTGATCGGCCGCGGCGGCGCGACCCTCAAGCGCATCGCCACCGAGGCGCGCAAGGACATGGAGCGCATGTTCGGCGGCAAGGTCTTCCTGCAGGTGTGGATTAAGGTCAGGCGCGGCTGGTCCGAGGATGCGCGGCTGCTGCGCCAGCTCGGGTATGCGTGATGCGCCGGCGAACCGAGTACGAGCCCGCCTACGTGCTGCACAGTTATCCGTACAAGGAGTCGAGCCTCATCGTCGAGGCGTTCACCCGCCACCGTGGCCGCGTGGGCCTGCTGGCGCGCGGGGCGCGCCGGCCGCGCTCGGCGATCCGCGGCACGCTGCTCGCGTTTCACCCGCTGCGCCTGAGCTGGAGCGCCGCCGCGGATCTCGGCACCCTCGTTTCGGCCGAATGGGCGGGAGGGCAGCCGGCGCTGTCGGGAATGGCATTGATGTGCGGTTTCTACGTGAACGAGCTGTTGCTGCGCCTGTTGCCGCGTGAGGATGCGCACGAGGCGCTATTCGATGCCTACGCCGTCGCCGTTGCGCGGCTGGGCGCCGGTGAGGAGCCGGCCGGATTGCTGCGCGGCTTCGAGCTGAGAATGCTGCGCGAACTCGGGTATGCGCCGCCCCTGGACCGGGATGCGGGCAGCGGTATGCCGGTGCAGAGCGAAAAGCGCTACACCTACCTGCCGGAGCGGGGGCCGCTTGCCCTGGGCGACGCCCCTACGAGCGGCGCCGAGGTTGATCTCATCGTATCCGGACAGACGCTGCTCGACATGTCGCGCGACGATTTCGGGCGCCAGGAGACGCGCGACGAATCCCGGCGCCTGATGCGCCGCCTGATTTCGGCGCGTCTTGCCGGCCAGGTGCTGCACACGAGCGAAATGCTGCGGGAGCTGCAGGACCTATGATCGAACTCGGCGTCAATGTGGATCACGTGGCGACTGTGCGCCAGGCACGCCGCACCTACGAGCCTGATCCGGTCTGGGCCGCGGTCGAGGCGCATCTGGGTGGCGCCGACGGTATCACGGTGCACCTGCGCGAGGACCGGCGCCACATCCAGGATGAGGACGTGCGTCGCTTGCGCGAACTGACGCACATCCGCCTGAATCTGGAAATGGCGGCGACCGGAGAAATGGTCGCCATCGCCGGACGGATCAAGCCGGAAATGGCGATGCTCGTCCCGGAAGGTCGCCACGAGATCACGACCGAGGGCGGTCTGGACATCCCGTCGCAGGAAGACAAGCTGCGCCGCACGGTCGAGCAGCTGAAGGCCGCGGGCATCATCGTGTCGGTGTTCATCGACGCCGACGCGCGGCAGGTCGAAGCGGCCCATCGCGTCGGCGCGTCGGTCTGCGAGGTGCACACCGGGCCCTACGCCACGGCATTCCACTCGAAGGGCCGGGACGCGGAAAGCCCGGCCGTGCAGGCCGAGCTCGCGAAGATCCGCCAGGCGGGCGAGGCGATCCGCACGCTCGGCATGCGTTTCAACGCCGGCCACGCGCTCAATTACTTCAACGTCGAGCCGGTGGCGCGACTGCCCGGCCTGCGCGAGCTTCACATCGGCCACGCGATCGTGAGTCGCGCGGTGTTCGTCGGCATGCGCGAGGCCGTGCGCGAGATGAAGCAGCTGATGACGCAGGCGGTGCGGTGATCTACGGCGTCGGCACCGATCTGATCGAGATTCCGCGCGTGGAGCGTGTGCTGGCGCGTTTTGGCGTGCGTTTTGCGCAACGCATTCTGTGCGAATCGGAGCTGCGGCGCTTCCGCGAGCACGGCAAGCCCGCGGCCTATCTCGCCAAGCGCTTCGCCGCCAAGGAGGCGTTCACCAAAGCGCTGGGCACCGGCATCCGCGCGCCGGCCAACTGGCACGGGGTCTGGGTCAGCAATCTGCGCTCGGGCAAGCCGCAGCTCGAGTTCTCCGCGCCGCTGGCGGCGCTCCTAGAGGCGCGCGGCATCCGCCGCACGCACCTGACGCTGACCGACGAACGCGGCCTCGCCGCCGCCACGGTCATTCTGGAATGCGACGCGTAAGGGCGCGATTGCCGCTCGGGCCGGTGGTGCTCGACCCCGTGGGGCCGGCGCTCACCGACGAGGACGTGCGGCGCTTGCGGCATCCCGCGGTGGGCGGCGTCATTCTGTTCGCGCGCAATTTCGAGTCGCCGGCGCAGCTGCAGGCGCTGACCCATGACATCCGCGCCCTGCGCGAGCCGCAGCTGCTGATCGGCGTGGACCATGAAGGCGGGCGCGTGCAGCGGTTCAAAGTGGGGTTCACAACGCTGCCGCCGATGCGTGCGCTCGGCCAGCTTTGGGATCGGGACCGCGAGGCGGGCAGAGCGGCGGCGCAGGCCGCCGGTTATGTCATCGGCGCGGAGCTCGCCGCGCATGGCCTCGATTTCAGCTTCACGCCGGTGCTGGATCTCGACTACGGGGCGAGCTCGGTGATCGGCGATCGGGCCCTGCACTACGATCCGCTGGCTGTGGGCGCCCTGGGGGCGGCGCTGGTGCGAGGACTTGCCGAGGGTGGGATGAGCGCCGTGGGCAAGCATTTCCCGGGCCACGGCTACGCCATAGCGGATTCGCACGTCACGGTGCCGGTGGACGATCGTCCGCTGGCCGACATCGTGCGCAAGGACCTGGTGCCCTATGGCCCCGCCATCCAGGCCGGGCTGGCGGGGGTCATGCCCGCGCACGTGATCTACACGAAGGTCGATGCCGAGCCGGCGGGCTATTCGCGCGTTTGGCTGCAGGACGTCCTGCGCGGCAGGCTCGCCTTCAAGGGATTGGTGTTCAGCGACGACCTGTCGATGGAAGGGGCGGGCACGGCCGGGGGCGTCGCCGAGCGCGCCCGCGCCGCGCTGCACGCGGGCTGCGACATGGTTCTGCTGTGCGGCGACCCCGAGGGTCAGGATCGTCTGCTGCAGTCCCTGCCCGAACTTGCCTCGGGCTCGGCGGCGCGCACCGAGCAGATGCGCCACCGCGGGGGACGGGATCTGAGACGAAGCGTCGCCTACCGCGACGCGCAGGGGGCCCTGGGCAGGCTCGCCTAGGCGCGCTCCATGTAGGTGCCCTCGTTGGTGTCGACCTTTATCTTCTCGCCCTTGTTGATGAAGGGCGGGACCTGCACCATGATGCCCGTTTCGAGCGTCGCCGGCTTGAAGGTGTTGGTGGCGGTGGCATTGCGGATGCCGGGCTCGGTGTCGGTCACGGTGAGCACGACCGACGGCGGGATGCCGACGCCGATGGCGCGGCCGTTGTAGAAGTTGATCTGCACCTCGGCGTTGGGCAGGAGGTAGCCCGCCTGACCCTCGAGGAACTCCGCGGACAGTGTCAGCTGCTCGTAGTTCTCCTTGTCCATGAACACGAAGTTGCTGCCGTCCTGGTACAGGAACTCCATGTCGCGGGCATCGACGAAGGCGCGCTCCACCTTGTCCTCGGTGCGAAAGCGCTGGTTGGTCTTGGTGCCCGACTCGATGTCCTTCATCTCCACCTGCATGAACGCGCCGCCGCGCCCGCCGACGTGCACGTGGTAGCACTTGAGCACGCGCCACACGCGCTTGTCCCATTCGAGCAGATTGCCGACGCGGATTTCGACTGCGGAGACCTTGGACATGGCGGAATTACCGGGCGGAAAAAGGCGCGAATTCTACACTGATTCAGAGGCGCGGCGCTAGAATCGCCCTCTCATGGACGCCGTGGAGTTCGACGCAAAACGCTTCGTCGCCGGGCTGCCCAATCTGCCCGGGGTCTACCGCATGCTCGGCGCCGGCGGCGAGGCCCTGTACGTCGGCAAGGCGCGCGATCTCAGGAAGCGCGTCGCCTCGTATTTCCAGAAGAACGCGGGCAGCCCGCGCATCCGCATGATGCTCGGGCAGCTCGCGCGCATCGAGGTCACCGCGACGCGCTCCGAGGACGAGGCGCTGCTGCTCGAGAACAACTTCATCAAGAGCCTGGCGCCACGCTACAACATCGTATTTCGCGACGACAAGTCGTACCCTTACCTGATGATCACGGCGCACCGCTTCCCGCGGCTGGGCTTTCACCGCGGCGCGCGCGACGCGCGCAGCCGCTACTTCGGGCCGTTTCCGCACGCCTACGCGGTGCGCGAGAGCATCCAGCTGCTGCAGCGGGTGTTTCGCCTGCGCACCTGCGAGGATACGGTGTTCGAGAACCGCTCCCGCCCCTGCCTGCTGCACCAGATCCGGCGCTGCACGGCGCCCTGTACCGGCCTTATCGGCGAGGGCGCATATGCCGAGGACGTCGAGCACGCGTCGCTCTTCCTGCGCGGGCGCGAGGACGACGTCGCGCAGCGGCTGACCCGCAGGATGCGCGCGGCGTCGGAGGCACGCCAGTATGAGCAAGCGGCGATGTTTCGCGATCAGGTGCGGGCGCTGTCGCGAGTGCAGGCGCGGCAGTACGTGGAATCGAACCGCGGCATCGATGCCGATGTCGTCGCCTGTGCCGCACAGGACGGGGCGGTTTGCGTCAATCTGGCGATGATCCGCGGCGGCCGCCATGTGGGCGACCGCAGCTTCTTCCCGGCGAACGCCGACGCCGCCGGCCCCGCCGAAGTGCTGCAGGCGTTCCTCGAGCAACACTACATCGAGCAGCCGAAGCCGCCGCTGGTGCTGGCCAGCCATGCCGTGGAGTTCGACGTGGTCGTGCCGGTGCAGGGCGAGCGGCGCATGTGGCTCGAGATGGCGGCGAAGAACGCGCAGCTGGCGCTGCACCAGCGCGTGCGCGAGAAGAGCGCGCAAGAGGGGCGCCTGGCAGCATTGCGCGAAGCCCTGCACCTACCCGAGTCCGTGCAGCGGATTGAATGCTTCGATGTCAGCCATACCATGGGCGAAGCGGCGGTGGCGTCCTGCGTGGTCTATGATCGGCATGCCCTGCAAAAAGGCGAGTACCGCCGCTTCAATGTGCGCGATGATGCCGCGCCGGGGGACGACTATGCCGCGATGCGGCAGGTGCTTGCGCGGCGCTACGAGCGGGTCAGCGCGCAGGACGGGAAAGTGCCCGATCTGGTTCTGGTCGACGGGGGCAAGGGGCAGGCACGCGTGGCGCGCGCGGCGCTGGCGGAGCTCGGCCTGCACGATGTCAGCGTGGTCGGGGTCGCCAAGGGGCCCGAGCGCCGGCCCGGGATGGAAGAACTGGTGGTCGAGGCGGAAGGCGTGTCGCTCAGCCTGCCGCCGACGCACCCGGGATTGCACCTCGTGCAGCAGATCCGGGATGAGGCGCACCGCTTCGCGATCGTCGGACACCGCGCGCGGCGCGCCAAGACGCGCACCGCATCGGCGCTGACGCACATTCCCGGCATCGGCGCGCAGCGCCGCCAGCGGCTGCTCGCGCACTTCGGCGGCCTGCGCGAAGTGCAGGCAGCGGCGGTCGATGAGCTCATGCAAGTCGCGGGCATCAGCCGGCCGCTGGCGGAACGCGTCTACAAGGCGCTGCACTGATGCCGCTCAACCTGCCCAACCTCATCACCTGGCTGCGCATTCTCCTGATTCCGCTGCTGATCGGCATCTACTACGTGCCCGAAGGATCGTTGTCGATGGGCGCCAAGAACGCCATCGCCTGCGGCACTTTCATCGTTGCCGCGCTGAGCGACTGGCTGGACGGCTATCTGGCGCGCGCGCTCGACCAGACCTCCGCCTTCGGCGCGTTCCTCGACCCGGTGGCCGATAAGCTGATTGTCGCTGCTGCGCTTATCGTCCTGGTGCAGCTCGGTCGCGTCGAAATGATCATCGCGTTGATCATCATCGGCCGCGAGATCGCCATCTCCGCGCTGCGCGAGTGGATGGCGAGCATCGGCAAGTCGAAGAGCATGGCAGTCGCGTTCGTCGGCAAGGTGAAGACCGCGAGCCAGATGATCGCCATCCCGCTTCTGCTGTACCAGGAGGACCTGTTCGGCGTCGTCAGTACGCATTTGCTGGGCACCGTACTCATCAACGTGGCGGCGGTCCTCACCGTGATTTCCATGTTGGTCTACCTGCGCCGCGCGCTGCCCTATGTGGGCCGATGAGCTATAATCTGCGGCCCCAAGATGCGGGAGTAGCTCAGTTGGTAGAGCGCAACCTTGCCAAGGTTGAGGTCGCGAGTTCGAGACTCGTCTCCCGCTCCAATTTAGGCTAGGGAAGGCTGCGAGGCCTTCCCGGCTTCCAGTGCATCCCCTGGCGGGATGGCAGAGTGGTCATGCAGCGGCCTGCAAAGCCGTGGACGCCGGTTCGATTCCGACTCCCGCCTCCAGATTTCCGGTTTCATGGTGCCGCCCGGGTGGCGAAACTGGTAGACGCAAGGGACTTAAAATCCCTAGCCCGCAAGGGCGTGCAGGTTCAAGTCCTGCCCCGGGCACCCGGTCAGGTGGTGGCCAGCGTGAGGCGGATGCGGTTGCGGCCGAAGATATACGCGTAGTCGCGCGACGCGGCCAGTTCCTTCGTCAGGAGAACCCCGAGGCCGCCGATCTTGCGCATCGACAGCGTGGTATCCACCACCGGCTCGCTCAATCGCGCATAGGGATTGAAGGGTGGCGCCTTGTCCTCGTACACGACGGACAGCCTGTCGCCGCCCCGCGACACGGCAATCCAAACCGGTGCATCGCTGTCGCCCCGGTGGCCGTGCTTTACGGTATTTGTGAAAAGTTCTTCGACAACAAGGTTCAGGCGCAGATATGCCGCGCGCGGCAATCCCGATTCGGTGCAGAATTGCTCCAGAAAGCGCTGCATTGGCCGCAGCTGATCGAGGCGTGCAAGAAACTGTGCTGCGCGGTCGTAGTTCACGGCTTTACCGAGTCCCCCCAGAGCATTATAGAATCCTTGTCACTCAGCAGGAGAGCGTATGCGCCACTTTGTTGCGGTAGCGGTCCTGGCGTTGGCGGCAACGGGTCTTGCCCGGGCGGACGACGTCGGCCAGGTCAAGGTTGCCAAGGGCACGGTCCAC
>JAOUGZ010000639.1 GCA_029865405.1 Betaproteobacteria bacterium | reverse complement strand
CAGGCCACCAGGTGTTGTTCCTGGTCCGCACCGACTTCGACGGGGTGGCGCACTTCGGGCGCGTAAGTGGCATGCGCGAGGGCCGCGCGGTGCGCGATCACCGGAATCTCCGGCTGCGCCAGCGGAACGGGAACGCGCTGCGCATGCAGTTGCCAGCCCGTGACGCCACCGAGCGCCGCGCCGACGGCGATCCAGCCGGCGATCGCCGCCGCCGCGCGCCACGCCCGGCGGCGCCGCACTGCGCCTTCGAGGCGCTCGGGCAGCGGTTCCGCGAGCACCGATGCGTACTGGGCGCGCAGTTGCTCGTTGAGCGCGCGATAGGCCGCCGCGCGCTCCGCGTCCTCGGGCCGCTGCGCAAGCCAGGCGTCGACCTCGGCGCGCCGCCCTTCGGCGAGCCGACCGTCAACCCAGGCCTGCAGGTCGGATTCGATGACCCTGCCTTCCGTTTCGCTCATTTCACCACTTGCAGCTTGCCGCCGCCCTTTCCTTGCATCATCACCCGCACCTTTTCGCGCGCCCGCGCCAGCCGCGACATCACCGTGCCGATCGGGATCCCGAGCACGCGCGCAGCCTCGTCGTAGCTCAGGTCCTCTAGCGCCACCAGCAGCAGCACTTCGCGCTGCGCCGCAGGCAGCGCCGCGACCGCGCGCTCGAGGTCGCGCACGATCAGCGCATCGCCCTGCACCGCGCGCTGTGCCAGTTCGGGCATGTCGTCCTCGAGCACGGCGGTCGGCCGGGAGGCGCGCACCTGATTGACATGCACGTTGTGCATCACCGTGAACAACCAGGCGCGCAGGTCCGTCCCGTGCCGGTACAGATGCAGCTTCGACCAGGCGCGCTCGAGCGTGTCCTGCACAAGATCGTCCGCCGCGGCGCGCTCGCCGACCAGGGCGCGCGCGTAGCGCCGCAGGCGCGGGATCAACGCGATCAGGCTCGGGCCGTCACTCATGGGGCTGAACAGTGCGCCGTCCCGCGCTATTCCGTCAACAAATGCGCGACTTCAGCGCTTGTCCTCGGCGATCGGCGGCAGCGAGCGCAGGTAGGCGACCAGGGCCGAGAGGTCCTGCGCCGTCAGCTTGCCGGTGGTTTCGCGTATGACTTCGCCCATGGTGTCGCCGACCACGTCACCGTCGGGGGTCAGGCCGAAGGCCAGAAACTCCTTGAGCTCGGCGTCGTCCCATTTTTTGAGCCGCGCCGGTGTCAGGTTGGGTGCGCCGCCGCCCTCCGCAAGTTTTGCGCCGGCGAACGCGCGGCTGTGCTTGGGGCCGCCGAGCCAGTTTCGCGGTGTATGGCATTCGCCGCAGTGCCCAAGCGCGTTCACCAGGTACGCGCCGCGCGTCGGCTCAGGGGCCATCGGCCCCGGCTCGAAGTACAGAAACTTCCACAAGCCGACGAGAAAGCGCCAGCCGAACGGAAAGCGAAGTTCGTGCGCGCGATTGGCTCGATCGTTGGGCGGCAGCGAGCGGAAGTAGGCCCACAGGTCGCGCGCATCGGCGTCCGTGATCTTCGTGAATGACGGGTAGGGGAAGGCAGGGAAATAGTGGACGCCGTCAGGTCGCTCGCCCACGCGCAGGGCGCGCAGGAAGTCCGCTTGCGTCCATTTGCCGATGCCGGCTTGCGCATGCGGCGTGATGTTCGGGCCATAGAACGTGCCGAACGGCGTTTTCAGCGCACGCCCGCCGGCGAAAGGCGTCGCGTCCTTTTTCGCCTCGGTGTGGCAACCTTTGCACCCTGCAGCCTTGGCAAGGTATTCGCCGCGCTTTGCATCGACTTGGGCTAGCGCCGGCGCAGCGCCGGCGCCGAACGCCAACGCCACAAAAAGAAAAAGCCCCGCCCAGGCGAGGCTTTGCCCAGCTCTCAAACCAGCGCTATTTCGACCGGAAGTCGTCGTGGCAGCCGCCGCAGACCTTGCCGACCGCGCCAATCTGCGCCTTCACCGCGGCTTCGTCGCCGCCTTTGCTCAGTGCGACCAGCTTCGCGGCCTCGTTCTCCATGCGGCTCACGTACTCATTGAACTTCGCGCTGTCTTCGTAGGCCGCCGGCAGCGTGCGGCTCTTCTCGCCTTTCGTGCTCGGGTCATAGCCATCCCAGGCCATTCTGGTCAGGTTGTCGAGAAACCCGGCATTGCGCTGTACGACGGCCGCGTTGTAAGCGACCTTGCCTTGCGCCATGGCCGCCATCGGGCCGAAGTACTTGCCCTGCAGAATCATCTTGGCCTGGCGCTGTTTCACGAGAACTTCCGGTTTCGCCTGGGCGAACGCCCCTTGCGCCACCATCATGCCCAATACGACGCCCATACCAGCGTTCGCCAGCTTGCTCATCATCGGAGTCTCCTCGAGTTGGACCAACCGGGAGCAAACAGCCCGCCCCCCGGTTTATTTCAT
>JAOUGZ010000638.1 GCA_029865405.1 Betaproteobacteria bacterium | reverse complement strand
AACGCGAACATGGGCCTTTTCCTCTCGAACGATAGAATAACACCATGAAAATATGCATCTTCGGCGCCGGCGCGGTGGGCGGCGTGATGGCCGGCTGGCTGCACAAGGCCGGCCACGACGTCTCGGTCGTGGCGCGCGGTGGGAACCTGACGGCGATGCGCGAGCACGGGCTGCGCATCCGCACGCTCGCCACCGGCGAGGTCGCCGCTTTCAGGATCCGCGCCGAGAGCGACCCGCACCAGCTCGGGCCCCAGGACTGCGTCATCGTCACCGTCAAGGCGCAAAGCCTGCCTGACGCCGCGCGCGCCATGGCGCCGCTCACCGGCGCCGACACCACGGTGGTCACGGCGATGAACGGCGTGCCCTGGTGGTTTTTCGACCGCCTCGCCTTCGGCGAAGGCAAGCTGCATCTCGAGAGCCTTGATCCCGGCGGCGTTCTGTCGCGCGCCATGCCCACGGCGCGCGTCGTCGGCTGCGTGATCCATCTCGCCGCCTCCACGCCCGAGCCCGGCCTCGTCAGCCACAACATGGGCAACAAGCTCATCCTCGGCGAGCCCGGGGGCAAGAACACCGCGCGCACGCGGAACATCGCCGGCGCGCTGGCGCAAGCGGGCTTCGACTGCGTGCAGAGCCCCTTCATCGAGAAGGATTTCTGGGTGAAGCTCCTCGGCAACGTGAGCTTCAACCCCGTATCGGCACTCACGCTCGCCACCGCCGACAAGCTGATCGCCGACGCCGAGGTCAAGGACTACATGGTGGCGATCATGCGCGAGGTGCTGGCGATCGGCCGCGCGGTGGGCGTCGACGCCGACATCGACCCGGAGGCGCGCATCGACATGGCGCGCCACCTCGGGCGCTTCAAGACCTCGATGCTGCAGGACATGGAAGCCGGCAAGGCGCTCGAGATCGACGGCCTGCTCACGGGCACGCTGGAGGTGGCGCGCAAGGCGGACGTCGCCGCGCCTTTCACGCACAGCCTCTCGGGGCTCATCCGCCTGCGCGCGCAGGCCAGCGGCCAGTACCCATGAGGGCCCTCCTCCTGCTGGTCCTCGCGGCGCTGCCTTTCGGCGCGCCCGCGCAGTACAGCGGCCCGGCACTCGACGCCTGTCGCGCGTTCGGCGAGCGTGAACTCAAGCGCGACGGCGCGGACGTGAAATCCCTCGCCTTCGACAACGATCGCCACCTGCTGCTCGAACGTGAGTCGCGCAAGCTGGGTGCGCAGGCGATCGGCGCCTCGCTCTCGGGCCACGGCGCGATCGTGCGCGAGCTCGGCCCGGCGGTGGAAATATCGTTCGTGTGCCTACTGGCCACCGAACGCCGCGCGCTCTGGTTCCACTGGCTGCCGCGTCGCGACGCGCCCACCCTGCAGCAGTGCCGCCGCAGCGCGGATGCCGGCACCTGCCTCGAGGTGCTGCTTAATCTGGCGGAAAGCGATCTCGTGGAATCCGCCGCCTTGCGCTTCCAGGAGTCCCTGGACGCCGACGCGAAAGCCGGCAACGACGCCGCGTCCACCGCCTACCGCAATGCGGCGGCCGCATGGCGCAACTATCGCGACCTCGAATGCGCGCGCCGCGGGCCAGCCGGCAGCGATGCCTGGCGCGCGTGCCGGATCGACCTCACGCGCTGGCGCTACCTTGACCTGATGTAGCCGAACGTTGGCTTCCCGGCGAGGCCTGGGGCTCAGGACGTGAGCGCCTGAAACAGCGACCGAGGATCGTGCCGTCTCTGCATCTCGCGGCCGGCTTCCCAGGCGCGCCGATGATACGCCTCGTAGCTCGTCATGATCTTGTTCACCGCACCGAGCAGCGCATCAGGTGCTGGATCTTCCAGCACCAGTCCCGCTCCGAACTCTGCCACGACGCGGGCCGTCCATGTCCCGGACAGTGCCACGATCGGGCTGCCGTGGCTCAGGGCATCCAGCGTAATGCCGCTGATCCGGTCGGCGAAATCGCCGCGCGAATACAGCTGCAGACAGATTGCGCCGCGAAAGAGCGCACCGTAATCGGCAGGGCTCAAGGTATCGTCGTACCGCCTGAGGAACGGATACGCGATGGCGTCCAGGCGCTCGAGGCCCGCGACGACAGACCTGTCCACCTTGTCGTAGTGCTGCGCGGACGTTTGCACGCTGATCGGGATGTTGCGCCGTGCCCTCGACAGCAGTTCCACAAGACCCACGACCTCGGCAAAGCCCTTGTCGGGACGCGCAGCACCCGCGAACAGGAGGTGGCGAAAAGCCGGCGCGGCGGCCGGCATGGGCTGCGCCGCCATCGGCGAAACCGGATAGGGCACCTGTCGCGTATGCCTGAATCCGGCCGCCCGGAACGCGGCGCAGACAGACTCGGTGGGCGCGAGTACTTCGATTTCCGGCTGGCGCGCAGCCAGTCT
>JAOUGZ010000112.1 GCA_029865405.1 Betaproteobacteria bacterium | reverse complement strand
CTTCCCGCTCATCGTGGCGCTGGGCATCGACCCGGTGTACTTCGGCATCCTCGTGGTAGTGGTGGTGGAGATCGGCCTCATCAGCCCGCCGGTGGGCATGAACCTCTTCGTGCTCTCGTCGCTGCTGCCGCAGGTGAGCACGCCGACCCTGTTCCGCGGCGTGCTGCCGTTCGTCACCGCGGACGTGGTGCGCCTGTTCATCCTCGCCGCGTTCCCGGCGATCTCGCTCTGGCTGCCCTCGGTGCTCAACATCGCAGGAAAATAGGGACAGACCTCATTTATGCCGATTGTCGACCTGCGCAGCGACACCGTCACGCGGCCCTCGAAGGGCATGCGCGAGGCGATGGCGCGCGCCGAGGTCGGCGACGACGTCTTCGGCGACGATCCCACCGTTAACAAGCTGCAGGACCGGGCGGCGGAGATCTTCGGCTTCGAGGCGTCGCTGTTCTTTCCCACCGGTACCCAGTCCAACCTCGCCGCGCTCATGAGCCACTGCCAGCGTGGCGAGGAGGTGCTGGTGGGGATGGAAGCGCACACCTACCGCTACGAGGCGGGCGGCGGCGCGGTGCTCGGCTCGATCCAGCCGCAGGCGATCGTCAACCAGCCCGACGGCACGCTCGACCTGAAGGACGTGGAAGCCGCAATCAAGCCCGACGACCCGCATTTCGCGAGGACGAAGCTGCTTGCGCTCGAGAACACCATCACCGGGCGCGTGATCCCGCGCACGTACTTCGACGAGGCGCTCGCGCTCGCCAGGCGCCGCGGGCTCGCCACGCACCTCGACGGCGCGCGCATCTTCAACGCGGCGGTGAAGCTCGGCATGCCTGTAAGAGACCTGTGCCGCGGCTTCGACTCCGTGTCCTCGTGCCTGTCCAAGGGCCTGGGCGCCCCGGCAGGCACGATGCTGCTCGGCTCGAAGGATCTCATCGCGCGCGCGAAGCGGGCGAGAAAGATCCTCGGCGGCGTCATGCGCCAGGCGGGCGTGCTCGCTGCAGCGGGGCTGTATGCGCTGGAGCACAACGTCGAGCGCCTCGCCGAGGACCACGCCAATGCGGAGCGTCTCGCGAAGGGCATCGGCGCCGCCGCGCAGTCCTCCAACATGGTGTTCTACGAATCGAAGCCCGGGCTGCCCGAGCATCTCGCGAAGCACGGCGTGATCGTCCTGCCGGGTGCGCAGCTGCGGCTGGTGACGCACCTCGATGTGGATCACGCCGGCATCGACCGCGCGATCGCCGCCTTCAACAGCTTCAAATAGGGACAGACCTCATTTTCCCTTTCGTCCATGGACGAGAAGGAAAATGAGGTCTGTCCCTATTTAGCCGGCGTCGGGCGGCGTCTTGCTCGTCGCGCCGGACTGTGCCCAGGCGATGCCCGCCATCGCCGCCACCGCGCCCGCGATCTTCAGCCAGGTGAAGGTCTCGCCGAGCGTGAGCCACGCCACCAGCCCGGCGATCGGCGGCATCAGGTACTGCAGCGGCGCGCTGCGCGCGAGCCCGCGGACCGAGTTCACCCAGGCCCAGACGATCCAGCCGAGGAACGACGACACCGCCACCGCCCAGAACACGCCGAACCAGACGCCGGCGGGGACGGCGGCGAGGGGCGCATCGAGGAACGCGGGCAGCGTGGCGAGGACGAGGGGTGGCGCGCCGAACAGGAGCGAATAGCACATCACGTTGAGGGGCCCATAGCGCTCGACCAGCGGCTTGGTGATCACCGTATAGAGCGAGAACAGCGACGCGGCGACGAGCAGCACCAGGTCGCCGGCGCCGGCGAGCGCGAAGCCGGCGACGAACTTGTCCGACAGGAACACCACGATCCCGGCGAAAGCGATCAGCGTGCCGATGAGCTGCCGGCGGCGCAACTTCTCGGCGCCGAGCAGCGCCAGGATCAGGAGCGTCCACAGCGGGCTCGAGGTCAGGACGAGCGACGAGGAGAAGGCGGTCGACAGGTTGATGCCCCACATCACGAGGCTGACATGCGCCGTGTGGCCGATGAGCCCGGCGGCGACGAAGCGCGCCAGGTCCCCGCGCCGCGGCCAGGTGCGGGGGAAATGGCGCCGCGTGATGGCGAGCAGCAGCGCGAAGCCGGCGAGCGGCATGGCGAGGAAGCGGATGAACAGGAACGGCCACACGCCGAGCTCCGCGAGCACCACCTTGGTGATGGCGAAATTCACGCCCCAGGCCACCATCAGCGCCACGCCCGCGGCGAGCGCCCATTTCTGCAGCGAAACTGGTTCGGCGGCCATCTGAGCCCGGCAATCTACAATATCTCGGCATGAGACCCGAGAGCCCCGATCCCGTCGCCGCGCGCAGCGCGGTGCGCAACCTCACCGCCTCCAAGATCCGGGAGCTGTTCAACGCCGGCATCGGCCGCAAGGACATCGTCGCCTTCTGGGTGGGCGAGCCCGACGAGCCGACGCCCGAGTTCATCCGCCGCGCCGGCATCGCTTCGATCGAGGAAGGCGAGCTGTTCTATTCGAGCAACTACGGCATCGCCGAGCTGCGCGCGGCGCTCGCCGCCTACACCACGCGCCTGCACCGGCCTACGGCGCCGGCCGAGATCGTCGTTACGAGCGCGGGCGTGAACGCGCTGATGCTCGTGTCGCAGCTGCTGGTCGATCCCGGAGACCGGGTCGTCGAGGTGGTGCCGCTGTGGCCCAACCTGCAGGAGATCCCGAGGATTCTCAATGCCGGGGTGGCAACGGTGGCGCTGGAGTTCTCGCCGCAAGGCTGGCGTCTGGACCTGCAAAAGCTGCTCGATGCGCTGCGGCCCGGCACCAAGGCGCTATACCTCAATTCGCCCAACAACCCGACCGGCTGGACGATTGCACGGGAGGACCAGCGCGCCGTCCTCGAGCACTGCCGGCGCCACGGCATTTGGATCTTCGCCGACGACGCCTACGAGCGCCTCTATTACGAGGGCAGCGGCGTCGCCCCATCCTTCCTCGATCTCGCAGAAGCGGGCGAGCGCGTCATCAGCACCAACACGTTCTCCAAGAGCTGGCTGATGACCGGCTGGCGCCTGGGCTGGGTGGTGCTGCCGGCGGCGCTCGAAGCCGACCTGGGCAAGCTGGTCGAATACAACACCTCCTGCGCGCCAGTATTCGTGCAGCGCGCGGGACTCGCCGCGGTGACGCAGGGCGAGCCCGTGATCGCGCACACCCTGGAGCGCTTCCGCAAGGCGCGGGACTTCCTCGTGGGCGCGCTGCGCACGATCCCCGGCGTCGAGGTGGCGAGCCCCTCGGGCACCATGTACGTCTTCTTCAAGGTTCGCGGCATGCGCGACAGCCTCGCCTTCTGCAAGAAGCTGGTCGCCGAGCACGGGCTCGGGCTCGCGCCCGGGGCCGCCTTCGGCCCGGAAGGCGAGGGCTACGTGCGCTGGTGCTTCGCCGCGGAGCAAGCCAAGCTCGAAGAAGGCGTGGCGCGGCTGCGGCGCGGGATCGCCGGATGACGATGCGCCAGCAAAGCCTCCTCAGCCTCGGGCCGGAAGGCTTTCACCGCGTGGCGTACACCGACTGGGGCGACGCCGACAATCCGCACGTCGTCATGTGCGTGCACGGCCTGTCGCGCAACAGCCGCGACTTCGACTACCTGGCCGAGGCGCTGCAGAAGGACTACCGCGTGGTGTGCATGGACGTGGTCGGCCGCGGCGAGAGCGACTGGCTGGAGGACAGGTCCGGGTACACGTTCTCCACGTACCTCTCGGACGCCGCGGCGCTGGTGGCGCGCGTCACCACGCCGGTGCGCGGCGGCTTCCTGCGCGAGATGCGCTCGCGCACCCTGGACTGGGTCGGCACCTCGATGGGCGGGCTGATGGGGATGCTGCTCGCGGCGAAGCGCGGCTCGCCGATCGGGCGCCTGGTGATGAACGACGTCGGCCCGTTCGTGCCGTGGAACGGACTGTTTCGCCTGAAAGGGCACCTCGGGCGGCCGCACGGCTTCGGCACGCTGAAGGCGGCGGGCGAGTTCCTGCGCGGCGCGCTCGCCGCCTTCGGGCCGCTCACCGAGCCGCAGTGGGAGCATCTGATCGAGCACAGCGTGAAGCGGCGCGAGGCCGACGCGCGCTGGTACCTGCGCTTCGATCCGGCGATCGGGCAGTGGAACGCGCAATCGGACCCGGAACTGCCGATCGGGCCCGAGTTCCTGCGTGGCATCGACCTGTGGACGGTGTGGAACGCCGTGACCTGCCCCGTGCTCGTGCTGCGCGGCGCCGAGTCCGAGGTGCTGCTCGCCGGGACGGTGGAGGAAATGCGCCGTCGCAAGCCCGGCACGCAGAGCGCGGAGTTCACGGGCGTGGGCCATGCGCCGTCGCTATTCGACAAGGCGCAGATCGAGGCGGTGCGAGGTTTTCTCAAGCAACGCCGCAGCGCGTCGCGTGAAAAGAAGGCGGCGGAGTGAGCATGGTTGAAATAAAAGCCAAGCTGAAGATTGCGCGTTCCGCCTACAAGCTCGAGGTGAAGGGCCGGCTCGAGCTGCCGTTCGCGGCGCGGCGGCAGGCGCGCCTGGAAACGAAGCTCGCATCCGGCGAGGCGGTGGCGCTGAATCTGCCGCGCGGCGAAGTGTTGCGCGGCGGGGATCTGGTGACGGCGTCGGATGGGCGCGTGCTCGAAGTGATTGCGCTGCCCGAGAAACTGGTGCAGGCGGCGTATGCCGATGCGGCGCGACTCGCGCGCATGGCATGGCAGCTCGGCAGCGCTCACGTCCCGGCCGAGATCGGCGATGGTTATCTGCGCGTGGCGGCGGATGCCGCGCTTGCGGAGAAGCTCAGGAAGTCTGGTGCTGCGCTGACGGAGGTCGAGGCGCCGTTCGAGCCGGAGGCAGCACTGGGCGGGGCGCATGCGCATGGCCATGGGCACCACGATCACGACCAACACGACCACGACCATCACCACCACAGCCACGATCACAAGCACTGAGCGGCCGAGTCAGAAGTCCTTCCCGGGTTTGATCTTCAGCCACTTGAAGGCCGGGACGCCATTGACGATGCGCATATAGCTGCCGTCAGTGTTCTTCTCGATCTTGGCGCAGACCTCGTCGTTGAAGCTGTGGCAGTGCGAGCCATCCGCCCGCACGCTCCATTTGCCGGAGAACTCCAGGGCGTCATCCCGTTGCACCAGGAGCTGGCCGGAGTTCTCGTAGTAGGCGCGCCAGTACTTGCCGTCAGACAGGCTCTGGTAGTCGATCGTCTTGCCTGCGATAAGCGCCTTCAATTCGGCCATGCCCAGCGGGCCCTGGGCGGAGGCGCTGGCGGCCGATAGAGCCGCACACAGCAGTATCGATGCGAATCCTGATGGTCTCGACATTTGCGTACCCTCGCCCGGTCATGCTTTCTATTTATTGATCTCGTAAGTCCCCGTTGCGTGCGCGCAGGCAGCGGTCACGGTCGGCGACAGCCGCGCGTACTGCTTCAGTGGCTTGGTAGTGCCGCCGCCCCGGATGCCCTCCCACTTGCCGGTTCCGCCGACGAACTTCCACTCCCAGCCCTTCGGCGTGCCGGTGAAGGCACCCAGCGCCTTGTGCCCGTCCTTGTCGACGAAGGTGCACCGGCCCGAGAATTCCACGCTGACCTTCGAGGCGTCCATTACCGAGCGGCATTCGTAGGTGGTGCCATCAAAGGGCCCGCCCGCGGGGTTACTGTCGGTGATGCCGCGGCCGTGGGTGGCAAGCACGGTCACGTCGCCCGCACTGTCGATCACCGTGGCCTCGGTGATATTGCAGACCTTGATGTCGTAGGGTACGGACTGCGCCAGCGCAGCGAGCGGCGCGCCAACGAGCAGGGCGATGGCGAACGACTTGGCGATTCTCATGGCGACTCCCTCAGTTTGCGTTGCTCTTGTAGGACGGCAGCACGATTTCGCGCGTCCAGGACCTGCCGACCTCGACCGGCCACTCCCAGCCGAGCGGCGCTCTCCCGCCGCATTCTCTTGCGCCGCAATCCGCGGCACTTCGCGACGCTAGGCCGACTTGGGCGCGCGCGCAATCCCTTGAACGGGGTAGAACGCGTCCTTTTGCCCGGTGTCGGGCAGGCTGGGGGTCGGCTCGTCCGGGACTGGTAGCGTAAGCGTGACGCGCGTGCCGGTGCCGGGGCCGGACTCGACGGCGATCGTGCCGCCCGCCTGCGCGGCGCGCAGCTTCAGGTTGGCGAGGCCGTTGCCCGAGTGCACCTCGCCTTCCTCGAAGCCACGCCCGTCGTCGGCAATCACGATTTGCACCGCGCCCGGCAGGCGCACTGCCGATACCGCCACGGTGCGCGCGCCGGCGTGCTTGAGCGTGTTCGAGAACACCTCGAGGAAGATGCGCTGGATGGCGAGGATGCGCTCCGGTGTCAGGCTCTCCATGCGCGGCAGCGCCGACACATTCCACAGGAATTTCACGCCCGCGCGCTCGAACACCGAGCGCATGCGGTGGCGCACATTGCCGAGGACCACGGCGACGTCGCCTTCGACCGGCTGCACCGAATCGACGGTGAGGCGCAGCTCGCTGAGCGCGGCGGCGAGGCCCTCGCTGATCTCATTCTGACGCGCCTTGCCGGACTGCGCGATGCTGAGCAGGCTCACGAGCCGCGCGCCGAGGCCATCGTGCATGTCGACCATGATGCGCCGGCGCTCCTCCGCGAGCTCCTGTTCGCGCTGGGCGACGCGCAGGATCTGGTGGCTCGCCTCGATTTCCAGCGCCTTGGCCGCGACACGGTGCTCGAGTTCGACGTTCATGCGGCGGGTTGCCGCAACGCCTGCCATCAGCCGCTCCAGGATCGGCGCGGCGGCGGCGAGCATGACGAACGGAGCCACGTACACGGCGAGGTTCGGTCGCTCGAAGTCGAGCAAGCCAATGCGCGTGGCCCAGTCATGGAAGGTGAGCAACGCGGCGGCGAAATCCGCCGCGACGAGGAGCAGCACCGAGGGTCGGTTCCGCAGCCTCGGCGAGCTCAGCAGCGGAATCGTCAGCAGTGCCGGCAGCGTAGCGAAGACAATCCCCCAGCCCACCCACGCCTTTCCCTGCCAGGGGCTGGGGATGACGACGCTTGCGATCGCCGCCGCGAGGAGCCCCCACAAGGCGCCTTCCAGCCAGAGGTTGCGTCGGCCCGCGAGCCGCAGGTGCAGGATGAACAGCGGCAGCAGGAATCCGTGTAGGCGCGTGAAAATGAGGCCAGGGCGCCAGTCCCAGAAATCCGCGCGCCACAATGTCACATACCAGAGCGCGCTGGCGACCAGCAGGACCACGCCTGATACGCCGTACCAGAAAAGCACCGGGTCGCGGCCGGAGCGCAGCCATAGCCAGAGGGAAAGCAGCCCGATCACTCCAAAAGCCGCGGCGACGATCGTTATCATCTGGCTCTGCAGCAAGTTGCGTATCGCCGCGCGCTCGGACAGCTTGTTGTTGTCGCCGATGTAGATGCGCGAGATGCCGTGGAACCATCGGGGGAACCCCACGACTTGCAGATGCAACGTATTCTCGCCGGTGCGCAGCAACGCGGGCGGTATCGAGATGCGCGTCGCGCTCAGCGAACCGCCGCTCCAGTACTCGTCCCTCAGACCCCACAGGGGTTTCTGGTTGATGTAGAGGGTGATCTGGTTCACGATGAGCTTGGGCACGTAGATGCTCAAGCCCAGCGACGGCACGTGCTCCAGAGAAAACCGCGCACGGAACCACGTGTGCGCGCCCAGTCCCGGGGGCGTCAAAGACCAGTTGTAGGGCAGGGAAACTGGCGTCCATGCCCATTCGTCCCGTGGAATGTCTGGCAGACCGGTCTGTATCAGATCGGCTCTATCGATCGTCAACACGAGCG
>JAOUGZ010000111.1 GCA_029865405.1 Betaproteobacteria bacterium | reverse complement strand
GAGTACGTCCTCGTCGGTCGACGGCTGGCCCGAGGGGGTCTTCTTCTTCACCGGGAGCTTCTGCCGCTCGAACAGGATTTCCTGGATCTGCTTGGGGGAATTGAGGTTGAAGGGCTGGCCCGCGGCGCCGTAGGCCTTCTGCTCGAGCTCGAGCATCTCCCTGCCCAGCTCGTGGCTCTGCGCCTCGAGCTTTTCGCGATCGAGCAGCACGCCGTTTCGCTCCATTCTCAGGAGCACCGGCATCACCGGCAGCTCGATCGTCTCGTAGACGCGCCTGAGCTTTTCCTCGGCGGCGATCTTCGGGTACAGCGCGGCGTGCACGGCGAGCGCGCAGTCGGCGTCTTCGGCGGCGTACTCGGTGGCGCGTTCCACGCTGACGGCGGCAAAGGGGATGCGCGCGGCGCCCTTGCCGGTGACTTCGTCGTAGGAAATCGTCTTCCAGCCCAGGTGGCGCTGCGACAGCGAATCGAGGTCGTGGCGCTCGTGCACCTCGAGCACGTAGGACTCGAGCAGCGTGTCGTGGGCGATGCCGGCGAGCGCGACGCCATGGTTGGCCAGCACGTGTGCGTCGAACTTCAGGTTCTGCCCGACCTTGCGGCGGCCGGCGCTTTCCAGCCAGGGCTTGAGCAGCCGCAAGGCGCGCTCGACGCCCAACTGATCCGGCGCGCCCGGGTACTGGTGCGCGAGCGGCAGGTATGCGGCGCGCTCGCCGAAGGCGAAGGACATGCCCACCAGCTGCGCCGCCATCGGCTCGAGGCCCGTGGTTTCGGTGTCGAAGCCGACGAGCTCCGCCTGCGCCATCTCATCCAGCCAATGCTTGAGCGCGGCTTCGTCGCCGAGCATGACGTACGCGCGGCGCCCGGGCTGCGCCGGCTGGGTGGATGCCGGCACCGGCGCGCTCGCGGCCTTGCCGCCGAGCTCGGCGAGCCAGGTGCGAAAGCCGAATCGCTCGTAGAGCGCGCGCTGTTTCTCGAGATCGGGCGCGGCGCCCAGGTCCTCGAGCCTGAGCGGCAGCGCGACATCACGCTTCACGGTGAGCAGCTCGCGTCCCCGGGGCAGCCAGTCGAGCGCTTTCTGCAGATTCGCGCCGACCGCGCCGCCGATGTCGCCGGCGTGGCGCATGACCTCATCGAGCGAGCCGTATTGCTGGATCCACTTGGCGGCGGTCTTCGGGCCGACCTTGTCGACGCCGGGCACGTTGTCCACGGCGTCGCCGGTGAGCGCGAGGTAATCTACGATTCTCTCCGGCGCCACACCGAACTTCTGCTTCACGCCGGCCACATCGAGCGTCTCGTTCGACATCGTGTTGACCAAGGTCACGTGCTCGTCGACGAGCTGCGCCAGGTCCTTGTCGCCGGTGGAGATCACGGTGCGCCAGCCGCGCTGCGTGGCCTCGGCGGCGAGCGTGGCGATGACGTCGTCGGCCTCGACGCCGTCGACCGCCAGCACCGGCCAGCCGAGCGCGGCCACCGCTTCCTTCAGCGGCTCGATCTGCGCCGCGAGCGGCTCGGGCATCGACGCCCGGTTCGCCTTGTACTGCGGATAGAGTGCATCGCGGAACGTAGGGCCCTTGGCGTCGAACACGCAGGCGAGCGACTCGGCCTTGTAGTCCTCCGCCAGCCGCCTTAGCATGCTCAGGACGCCGCGGATGGCGCCGGTCGGCTCGCCGCCCGGACTCTGCAGTTCGGGCAGCGCGTGAAACGCCCGGTACAGGTAGGACGAGCCGTCGACGAGCAGGAGCGTCTTTTGCGGAGAATTCCCTGACACGATGAGCAACGACAAGCTGCCCAGGCCTGCGGTCCGCGCGCCGGAAATCAGCGCGCGCGAGGCGTGGCGGGTGTTCGGCATTATGGCAGAGTTCGTCGAGGCGACCGAGCGCCTCGCGCACATCCGTCCGGCGGTGTCGCTGTTCGGCAGCGCGCGTGCCGCGCCGGGCACGCCGTACTACCGTCTCGCCGAGGAAGTCTCGCGCCTGCTCTCGGACGCGGGCTTTGCCGTGATCTCGGGCGGCGGTCCCGGCGTGATGGAAGCAGCCAACAAGGGAGCGTTCGGCGGGCCCTCGCCCGCCATCGGCCTCAATATCGATCTGCCGCGCGAGCAGCAGGCGAACCGCTTCCAGGACATCAGCATGCGCTTCAAGCACTTTTTCGCGCGCAAGGTGATGTTCGTCAAGTTCGCCACCGCCTTCATCATCCTGCCCGGGGGCTACGGCACGCTCGACGAGCTGTTCGAGGCGCTGACGCTGGTGCAGACCGGCAAGACGCGCAAGATGCCGATCATCCTCATGCACGCGCCGTACTGGCGCGGGCTGCTCGAGTGGATCCGCGAGCGGCTGGTGGGCGAGGCGATGATCGATGCCGACGACGCCGAGCTGCTGCAGGTGATCGACGAGCCGCGCGCGGTGGTCGAGGCGATCTTCTCCTACTACGAAAAACGCGGCTTCGAGCCCTCGCCGCAGGAGCGCGAGGTGCTGCTCAACCTTTAGTAAAATCGCGCACATGCGCATGATCCGCAACTGACTTGTCGGTCTATACGCCTGTCTCGCAGTCCGAGCTCGCGCTCTGGCTGCGCAATTACTCCGTGGGCGCGCTCGAGGCGCTCGAGCCGATCAAGGCGGGCATCGAGAACACCAACTACTTCGTCACCACGGCGCAGGGCCGATACGTGCTGACGCTGTTCGAGCGCCTGCCTGCGGCCGAGTTGCCGTTCTACCTGGGCTTCATGGCGCACCTCGCGCGCCACGGCATTCCCTGTCCGGCGCCGGTGGCCAACCTGAATGACGCCTTCCTCGGCGAGCTGAACGGCAAGCCCGCCGCGCTCGTCACGCGCCTGCCCGGGCGCTCGATCGAGCGCCCGGGCGGCGCGGAGTGCGCCGAGCTCGGCGCGCTCCTTGCGCGCATGCACCTTGCCGGGCGCTCCTATGGCGCCTACCTCGAGAACCCGCGCGGGCCGCGCTGGTGGCGACTGGCGGCGCGCGAGCTCGAGCCGTTCCTCGATCCCGCGCAGAAAGCGCTCCTCGATGCCGAGCTGGCGTTCCAGGCCGGGCAGCGCCTTCCCGACCTGCCGCGCGGGCCCGTGCACGCGGACCTGTTCCGCGACAACGCCCTGTTCACCGGGCGGCGGCTCTCCGGGGTGTTCGATTTCTATTTCGCCGGCGTCGACTGCCTGCTCTACGATGTGGCGGTGTGCGCGAACGACTGGTGCCTCGCCGACCCGCAACGCGAACGGCGCCTCGACGCGGCGCGGGTGTACGCGTTTCTCGGCGCCTATCACGCGCTGCGGCCCTTCGGTGCCGGGGAGCGCGCGGCCTGGCCGGCGATGCTGCGCGCCGCGGCGCTGCGCTTCTGGCTGTCGCGCCTGCACGACCTGCACCTGCCGCGCCCCGGTGAGCTGGTGCACGCGCACGACCCGGCGCACTTTCGCGAGATCCTCGAGCGGCACATCGCCGAGACCCCACCCTGGATGGCGGTGCCGTGAACGCGCGCGTCGTTTCGCCCATGCAAGGGCTGCGCTGGATCTTCGAGGGCTTGCGCACCTTCATGTCAGCGCCTGTCGGATGGTTCGCGCTGGCGTTCGGCTACCTGATCATCTCCATGGTGCTGTCCGTCATTCCCGTGGTCGGCGCGCTGTCCGGATTGATTCTCTACCCTGCGTTTACGGTGGGCTTCATGGTCGCGAGTCGCGCGCGTGCGTTGCGTCAGCCGGTGGAGCTACCGATGCTCTTCGCGGGCTTTCGGGAACGCGTGCCCCAGCTTGTGATCCTGGGAGGGGCATATGTCATTGGCATTGCGCTGGCGCTTCTTGGATCGTCGCTCGCAGATGATGGCATTCTGCTCGGCATGTTCACGGCTGCGCCCGCGGCGGGGGAAACCAGGACGATTCCGGCGGAGGTAAGGAACGGCGTGTTGCTGGCCATGGCACTGTACGTGCCGACTTTCATGATGATGTTCTTCTCCCCTCTGCTCGTCGCGTGGCACGCCATGCCGCCCCTGAAGTCGCTGTTCTACAGCTTCTTCGCCTGCTTGCTGAACTGGCGCGCATTTGCAGCCTACCTTTCGGTGGGGATACTGCTCATGCTGGTGACCGCGAATCTGGTGCTCATCCTGGCGCTTGCGCTGGTTGGTGCCGAAGCGCGTTCCAACGCAAACCTTCTGCTCGCAGTAATGGCGCCGCTCATGCTGGTCCTCGTTTGGCCGGTGATGATGGGCAGCGTGTACGCCAGCTATCGGGACATATTCGGCGCGCCGGGCGGGGGCTGACATGCAGGCGCGCCTGCGCGAGATCCCGTACAACTACACCTCGTTCTCGGACCGCGAGATCGTGCTGCGGCTGCTCGGCGCCGAGGGCTGGCGGCTGCTCTCGGAACTGCGCGCCGAGCGGCGCACCGGGCGCTCGGCGCGCATGCTCTACGAAGTGCTGGGCGAGATGTGGGTCATCCAGCGCAACCCGTACCTCGAGGACGGCCTCATCGAGGGCCGCCGCGCGCGGCGCCAGCTGCTCGAGGGCATGCGGCGCCGGCTCGCCGAGATCGAGGCGCGGCGATCGGGCAACGAGAAGGTGGGCGAGCTGCTCGCGCTCTCGGGCGCGGCCCTCGAGCGCTTCGCCGCGTCGTTTGCCGAGACGCGCGCGCTGCGCGCCAAGGTGCTCAAGCGCCTGCGGCGCGTGACGCGCCGCGACAACATCGCCTTCGACGCCTTCGCGCGTGTTTCGCACGTCACCGACGCCACCGACTGGCGCGTGGAGTACCCCTTCGTCGTCGTCTCGCCCGACCGCGAAGACGAGGTGCTCATGCTGGTGCGCGCGCTCGGCGCGCTCGGCCTCACGATCATTCCGCGCGGCGGCGGCACCGGCTACACCGGGGGCGCCGTGCCGCTCACGCCGCGCGCCGCGATCATCAACACCGAAAAGCTCGACACGCTGGGCGCCGTGGAATGGCTGGAGCTGCCTGGCGTGGCGCGCAAGGTGGCCACCGTGCGCGCCGGGGCGGGCGTGGTGACGCGGCGCGTGATGGACGCTGCCGAGGAGGCGGGGCTCGTATTCGCGGTCGATCCGACCTCGGCCGACGCCTCCTGCATCGGCGGCAACGTGGCCATGAACGCGGGCGGCAAGAAAGCGGTGCTCTGGGGCACCGCCGTCGACAACCTTGCCTGGTGGAAGATGGTGACGCCGCAGGGCGAATGGCTCGAGGTCGAGCGCTACGAGCACAACCTGGGGCGGCTGCAGGATGCCGACAGCGCCACGTTCCACGTGCGCCGCATCTCGCGCGACGGCAAGAAGCTGATGGACGAGCGCGCCATCGAGCTCCCCGGCCGCGCCTTCAGGAAGAGCGGCCTCGGCAAGGACGTCACCGACAAGTTCCTCGGCGGGCTGCCCGGCGTGCAGAAGGAGGGCTGCGACGGCATCATCGTCGCCGCGCGCTTCATCCTGCACCGGATGCCCGCCCATACGCGCACCGTCTGCCTGGAATTTTTCGGCACGGCGGCCGCGGCCGTGCCGGCGATCATCGAGATCCGCGATCATGTCGCGCGCCTCGCCGGCGTGCAGCTCGCCGGTTTCGAGCACCTCGACGAGCGCTACGTGAAGGCAGTGGGCTACGGCGCCAAGTCGCGCCGCGGCCAGCGCCCGCGCATGGTGCTGATCGGCGACCTGGTGGGCGACAACGTCGACGAAGTGGCGAGCGCGGCCTCGTCGGTGGTGCGGATCGCCAACGCGCGCGACGGCGAGGGCTTCGTCGCCGTTTCGCCCGAGGCGCGCAAGCGCTTCTGGCTGGACCGCGCGCGCACCGCGGCCATCGCGCGCCACACCAACGCCTTCAAGATCAACGAGGACGTGGTCATTCCGCTGGAGCGGCTCGCGGACTATGCCGACGGCGTCGAGCGCATCAACATCGAGTGCTCGATCGAGAACAAGCTCGCGCTCCTCGACGCGCTGGAGGAGTACTTCCAGGGCGCGCTGCCGCTCGTGCAGGGCGAGGAGGCGCTGCCCCGGCCCGAGCTTCTGGGCGATCGCGTGCCGCGCGCCATGGAGCTCATCGAGGCGGTGCGCGTGCGCTGGCAGCGGCTGCAAAACGGCCTCGACGTCGAGTTCGAGAAGCTGCAGTCGCGCACCGAGCGCCTGTCGTGGAAAGCCGAGGTGCGCGCCGAGCTGCAGCGCATCTTCGCCGGCCCGCCGTACGCGAAGATCCTCGAGGGGGCGGACGCGGTGCACCGGCGCGTGCTGCGCGGACGCGTGTTCGTGGCACTGCACATGCATGCCGGCGACGGCAACGTGCACAGCAACATCCCGGTGAATTCCGACGACTATGCGATGCTGCAGCGGGCGACGCAGGTGGTGACGCGTCTGATGCGCCTGGCGAAGTCCCTGGGCGGGGTGATCTCGGGCGAGCACGGCATCGGCATCACCAAGCTGGAGTACCTCGAGCCCGAGGAGCGGGCGGCGTTCAAGGCCTACAAGGACGGCGTCGATCCGGAGGGGCGCTTCAATGCCGGCAAGCTCCTCGCCGGCGGCGGGCTGGACAACGCCTACACGCCGAGCTTCTCGCTGATCGGCGCCGAGTCGCTGATCCTGGAGGCGACCGACCTGGGCAGCGTGACGCGCGCCATCAAGGACTGCCTGCGCTGCGGCAAGTGCAAGCCCGTATGCGCGACGCATGTGCCGCGCGCCAACCTGCTGTACTCGCCGCGCGACAAGATCCTCGCCACTTCCCTTCTCGTCGAAGCCATCCTGTACGAAGAGCAGACGCGCCGCGGCGTGGCGCGGGCGCACTACGACGCGTTCGCCGACGTCGCCGACCACTGCACGGTGTGCCACAAGTGCGCGAGCCCCTGCCCGGTGGACATCGACTTCGGCGACGTGTCGATCGCCATGCGCAACCTGCTGCGCCGCGCCGGCAAGGCGCGCCTCGGCCCGGGCGCGCGCGCGGCGATGTTCTTTCTCACCGCCACCGACCCGCGCGCCATCCGCCTGGCGCGCTCGCTCCTGGTGCGCCTGGGCACCGCGCTGCAGCGCGCCGCGCACCGCCTGCTGCGAGTGCTGGGGCGGTCGCAGACCGCGCGGCCGCCCGCCACCACCGGGCGCCCACCGCTGCGCACGCAGGTGGTGCACTTCGTCAACAAGGCGCTGCCCGGCAATCTGCCGAAGAAAACGGCGCGGGCGCTGCTCGGCATCGAGGACGCGAGGGTCGTGCCGATCGTGCGCGATCCCGCCAAGGTGAACGAGGAGTCGGACGCGGTGTTCTACTTCCCGGGCTGCGGCTCGGAGCGCCTGTTCAGCCAGGTGGGGCTCGCCACGCAGGCCATGCTCTACGAGGTGGGCGCCCAGTGCGTGCTGCCGCCCGGATACCTGTGCTGCGGCTATCCGCAGACCGCGGCCGGGCAGGCGGAGAGCGGCGAGAAGATCATCACCGCCAACCGGGTCCTCCTTCACCGGCTGGCCCACACGCTCAACTATCTCGACATCCGCACCGTGATCGTGTCCTGCGGCACCTGCCTCGACCAGCTGCAGTCGTACGAGTTCGACCGCATCTTTCCCGGCTCGCGCCTCATCGACATCCACGAGTACCTGCTGGAAAAAGGCGTGAAGCTCGAGGGCGTCGCGGGCCAGCGCTACCTGTACCACGATCCCTGCCACACGCCGATGAAGCTGCGCGCGCCGCTCGACACCGTGCGCGCGCTCACCGGCAGCGCCGTGCAGCTCGCCGAGCGCTGCTGCGGCGAATCGGGCACGCTCGCCGTCACGCGCCCCGACGTGTCGACCCAGGTGCGCTACCGCAAGGAAGAGGAGCTGAAGAAGAACGTCGCC
>JAOUGZ010000636.1 GCA_029865405.1 Betaproteobacteria bacterium | reverse complement strand
CCTGGGGTTGCAGCAGCGCCGCCACGCAGATATCGGCCAGGTCCTCCACCTGGATCCGGTTGCCGGGACCCGCATCGGCTTCGGCGAGAGCTGGTTCGTTACGTAGCAGGCGAGCCAGCGGCAGGCGGCCAGGGCCATAAATTGCCGGCACGCGCAGGATCACCCATTCGACCTTGTGCGGCTCGCACCAGGCGCGCAGCGCCTTCTCAGCCGCCACCCGGCGCCGTGCGCGGTCGGTCGCCGGGGCGGGCGGCGTTTCCTCGGTCACCGTTGCGCCGCCGGCGTCGCCGTAGACGCCGGTCGTACTGACATAGACGATGCGCCCGGGCGCCGCGGGCAATGCGGCCAGGAAACGCTCCAGCCGCGGGTCGGTCGTTCCGGGAGAGGGTGGCGGCACCAGATAGACGACGTCGAATGGCGCCGCAAATTCGAAGGCGTGGGCCTTGCGGGTAAGGCCGACGATCGTGCCCTGCGGCGCGAGCCTTTCCGCCACCCGCGTGCCGGTGTAACCGCGTCCGGCGACGACGAATGTCCGCAGGGGCTTGTCCGCTGTTTGCATCGCTGCCAGTTCACTTCCGCATGAGGGTGGGAAACCGGATGTCCGTCACCCCCATAATAGCGGCGTGAAGGTCAGGCTGCTTCCCACAGGTCGGGAGTTCCAGGCGCGGGACGATGAGCCCGTGCTCTCCGCCGCGTTGCGCGAACACCTGAACCTGCCGCATAGCTGCAAGGGTGGCTCCTGCGGTACCTGCCGCGTGCGCGTGGTCACGGGCCGCGTTGCGTACCCGCATGGCCGGCCGGCCGGTATCAGCGCGGAGGAAGCCACCGAAGGCTATGCGCTGATCTGCCAGGCTCGAGCGCTCGAAAACCTCGAAATCGAGATCAGGGACATCCGGCATGTCTCGGACGTCGAAATCAAAAGCCTGCCGGCCCGGATCGAAAGGATGCAGCCGCTGGCACCGGATGTGATGGGTATGTGGTTGCGCCTGCCGGCGGTCGAGTCGTTCACGTGGCAGTGCGGTCAGTACGTGGACGTCATGCTCGCGGGCGAGCGCCGCCGCAGTTTCTCGCTCGCCAATCCTCCACATGACTCGACGCTGCTCGAGCTTCATGTGCGCCGCGTACCCGGCGGGGCATTCTCCGAGCTTGTTTTCACGACGCTGAAGGAGGGCTCGCTGCTCCGCATCGAGGGACCGCTCGGGCAGTTGATCTATCGCCCCGGGGAGCGGCCGCTGCTGCTGATCGGCGGCGGCACCGGCTACGCGCCGCTCAAGGCGATGATCCGCCAGGTGATGGAAACCGAGGTGAAGCGCGATATCAGTCTTTTCTGGGGCGCGCGCACGGCAGAAGATCTCTACGAGGACACTTGGCTTCGGGAGCTTTCCGCAAAGCACGCGCGCTTCCACTACACGTCCGTGCTCTCGGACCAGCCAGCCACCGCTCCACACGAGTCAGGATTGGTTCATGGAGCAGTGGTTCGCAAGGTCGCCGGTCTCGCCGGCTTCGACATCTACGCGGCCGGGCCGCCCGCGATGATCGACGCAGTGCGCGCGGCGTTGCCGGCCCAGGGCGCCGACCCGGAGCGGATCTACATCGATTCCTTCGAATACGCGCCTGCCTAGCGGAACAGCGTCCAGCGCCACGGCATCTAGGGCCGTGAAGTGGATTCGCGCCAGCGGATCAGCGCACTCGTTAGCGCCGCATCGTCCGGTCCGTCCGCGAGGATGAGCGGCGAGCCGAGCCCGAGCCGGATTGCGGCGTCGGCGACGCGACGCGAACCGGTCAGCATCGCCGTCGAGTCCATCAATTCCCGGCAGCGCTGCGTGACGATTCCGACCAGCGCTTCAAGAAGCTCCACGCTGGTCGCCGAGTAGGCCCGCACGCCACCCTGACGCCAGAGTTGCTCGACCTTTGCCTGCACTTCGGCACTGGGCTGCGCGGGTTCGCGCGTGTAGACCTCGGCGTACTGCACATCCGCGCCGCGCGAGATGAGCGTGTCACCGAGCAGGTCACGTCCGCCGACACCGCGCACGATCAGCACGCGCTGTCCGCTCATGTGCGCGAGCTGTGGCATGGCGAGCAAGGCCTCGCTGTCCGCGCCATCGGCCGGCATCAGCGAAACACGGTAGCCGGCAGAGTTAAGGGCGGATGCCGTCGGTGCGGCGAGCGCGGCGAGCTTGAGGTCGCGCCGCTGTTCCAGCAGGTCTGCCCCGAATCGCGCGGCGTTGGCGCTGATGAAGATCACGAGGTCGTAGCGATCCGCGGGCCCGATCGCGGCACGCACCGCAGCGCGGTCTGCGCGGGGCCGGATCGTCAGCGCCGGATATCGTACCGGCGCACCGCCCTCGCCCTCGATCAGCTGGCACAAGTGTTGCGCCAGCTGATCGAGGG